>JAYRFD010001048.1:0-9298 GCA_041908565.1 Polyangia bacterium
AGCACATCGCAGCCGGTGTCTCGCGCAGCGGCCAGCCTGGAAGGCAGATCGTCGATTGACTGCGTGGCGATCAGATCCGTCGGGACACCTGCGCGGTCGGCCGCTTGGCGCAGGGCATCGAAAAGGGCGGGGTCGCGCGTTCGCTTGGCCTGTGGATTGACGACGAGTGCGACGCGCATGCCTTAGTCTCGCGGGATGCCCAAAGCCGCCGGGGCCTGGCTGGCACCGCGCAGCAGCCCACGCACAAGCAGGGCCGTCAGCGTCAGCAGATACGGCAGAGCCTGCAGCAAAAAGTTGGGCACGTGCAGGTCGCTGGCTTGCAGCTTGATGCCCAGGGCTTCGGCGCTGGCGAACAGCACGGCCGCCGCCGCCGCTGCCATCGGTCGCCAGCCACCAAAGATCATCGCGGCCAAGGCCAGAAAGCCGCGGCCACCGGACATCAGCGCGACGAACTGACGCTGTTCGAAGACCAGATAGACGCCGCCGATCGACGTCAGAAGTCCAGACAGCAGCACGGCTGCGACGCGCACGTTCAGCACGGATACGCCCAGGGCGCGCGCCGCTTGCGGGTGTTCTCCGACGGAGCGCAGGCGCAGGCCGAACACGCTGAAATAAAGCAGGACATGCAAGGCCACGACCAGAAACAGCGCCGCCAAGACAAACAGCGCGGGGCCGCTGCCTTCCAGAACCGCCAAGCGCGGCGAGTTGCTGGTCGATCCATAGACGGCTTTCAAAAGGACGCGAGACAGACCGTCGGCCAACATGAACAGCGCCACGCCGGACACGATCTGATCACCGCGAAACCGGACGACCATCAGCGCGTATAGAGCCGCGAACGCGACGCCTGCCAACAGGCCACAGGCGACGGCGGACAAGGCGCCATACGCAGCGCCCAGGGCCGTACCCAGGGCCGAGATCAAAAGGAATCCTTCCAGCGCGATGTTGATGACGCCGGCTCGTTCGCACAGCGTGCCACCGAGCGCTGCGGTCACGTACGGGACGCTTAGCCGCAAGACGGCAAACAGAAGGCCGATCCACCAGGCTGCGTTCATCGCGAGCCTCCGGCCAGGCCCTGCGTGGGCGTCGATCGCACGGCCTGCGGCAAGCGCGAAAGCAGGCGGCGAACTTCGGGGCTGGCGGTCGCGACGGCCAGGATGACGACGGCGGACAGAACATCGATCAGCTCGCGCGGGACTTGGGCGTTTACCGCCAGGCCGCCCTGCGACAGCGTGCCAAACAGCAGCGCAGCGACGAAGACCCCCAGCGCCTTGCCCTGCCCCAAGACCGCCACGGCGATGCCTAGATAGCCCAGCCCCGCCGAAAAGCCGTCTTCATAGTAGTGCTTGTAGCCCAGCACGAAGTTGGCGCCGCCCAGTCCCGAAAGGCCACCGGACAGCGCCATGGCCAGCGTGCGCAGGCGACCGACCGAAAGACCCGCGGCGGCCGCTGCATCGGGGTTCTGCCCGACGGTGCGCAGCGCGAAGCCAAGGTGCGAACGCTGCAGGATCGCGGCGTAGATCAGCACCACCAGCCCGGCCAGAAGCAGCGTGGCGTTCAGGGCCGAGCCATGCAGCGCCGGCAGCCACTGCGACAGCCGCGGAAGCTGGGCTCCGTCGCGGATGGGCGCGGTATGGACCGATTCTTTGACGAACAGCACGCCGCCCAGGCCGACCAGCAAAGCGCGCACGATGAAGTTCAAAAGGATGGTGACGATGACTTCGTGGGCTCCGGCCAGCCAGCGCAGAAGCCCGGCCAGCCCGCCCAAGGCTGCGCCGCAGGCAAAGCCCGAAAGCAGACACAGCGGAACCGCCAACAGCGACGGAGTGCCCGCCGGAAGATAGGCTCCGCAAAGCGCCATGGCCAGGGCTCCGCCGGCCAGCTGACCTTCGCCGCCGACGTTGAACAGCCCGGCCCGCTGGGCCAAGGCCACCGACAGCCCAGTCAGCAAAAGCGGTGTTGTCTTGAACAGCACCTGCCCAACGCCGTACACGCTGCCCCAGGTGCCAACCCAAAACAGGCGATAGACAACGCGCGGGTCGGCGGAAAACAGGCGCGACAGCAGCGACGTGCAGGCCATCGAAAGCAGCACCGCCCAGACAAACGGCAGAGCCTTCAGGCCAAAGACCAAGGCCGGGGAAGACCAAGCACCTGCGGACGCGGACGGGAAAGAAGAGTCGCGCACGACGCTTCATAGGCCAGTCCCAAACCACGCGTCAACAGCAACGAAACGATGGGCTGAAGTCATTGCGCCGACGAGGGGGAGGCTCATCCGGCTTGGCCCAACAAATGGGTAGCCCAGGGGAACCTGCCAGGGGCCCCGGCAAACGATCGGCGGACCGCACGCTGCCAGACGACAGACCTGCTTGCGATCGGCTCGCTGAAAGCGGGGCTACAGCGGCCAGGGCTCGCGCATGGATTCGATCCAGCGATGCAGAAAAGGCAGGGTCTGCGCCACCGGTTCGTTGATGCGCTGCTGGGCCAACGACAGAAGATCGCGGCTGGTGCTGCGTTCGCCAAGCTGACTGAAGCCCCAGGCGCACAGGGCGATCAGCGGCTCGGCCGAGGGCGTTCGCAGGGCAAGCTCGCTGCGTTCCCACAGCGCGCTGTCCAGCATCGGCAAGCGGTCGTCGACCAGCGCGATGTAAAGCTCGGTCAGGTAGTGCTGCGCGCGCAGGAAGTCGCCGATCGGCACGTGCGAAAGCTCGTCGAACTGGAAGCGAGCATCGGCCTGCTTGCCGATGTTGACCAGCGAGCGAATCTCTTGATACCGCGATAGCTGTACGAACTGCGGCTGCGGCGGATACTCGGCGGAAAACAGGCGGATCGCTTCTTCGGCCGATTGATGCGCATGCTGGTGATCGCCGCGACGACTGTGCAAGTTCGACAGCCGAAGATGAGCCTGGGCGCGCACGGCTTCGCTGCCCCAGGGCGGGCGCAGACAGCGACGCAGAAGCGCCTCGGCCCCATCCAGATCGCCGCGCAGCATCAGGGCGGATGCGCGCTCTAACCAGTGTGTGACCAAGATGCCGTGACCCCAGGCAGCCGTGCCGACCAGGCTTAACGCCATGACCAGGGGATCGCCGGCCGCCAGCGTGTAAAAGCCAATCGTGCCCAAAAGACCCAGCGCGCTGTAGGCCGCGGCTTGTCCGGCATAGCGACGTAGCGGCGGGATGACAAAGCCGTCGCGATCGATGGCCACCAAGGCGCGCTGATTGGTCGCGGCCGGCCCCGCATTCTGAGCCAGCGCATCGGTGACCGCGCGTCGCGGCGTCAGCGTCACAGACGCATCGGTGGCCGAAACGTCGCTGCGAACCGCTGTTTGGCTGGCCATAGGGTTTGTCGTCTTCCCGTCGAAAAAAGGGTCTACGGGCCGCTAGGCCGCTTCGTCCACTTGCGATCGATGCTGTTCCATCCAGCGCCACAACGGCGGCATGATCAGGCTCAGCGGTTCGCCGTCGAGGCGATCAAAGGCCTCGCGCAGAAGATGCAGCCCCATGTCGCGGTTCGATTCGCTGCTGCGCAGAAACGCCCAGGCATGCAGCGCCAGCAGGGCCGAAGCCGCCGTGATGCGCAGCGCCCGTCGAGAACGCTCCCATAGTTCGTTGTCCAGGGTCGGCGGCTGGTCGCAGGTGAAGGCCAGATAAAGCTCGGTGGTCCAGGCTTTGATCTGCAGGTAGTCGCCTTCCTCTTGCTTGGGCAGAGACAGCCAGCGCTGCTTGCCCTCTTCGCCGCGACGCAGGTTGCACAGCGCAATGATCTCGCCGTACTGACACGATCGCAGGTGCGGGCTGCGCGGCCAGGCCGCTTGATACAGACCGATGGCTTGTCGTAGCTGGGTCAGCGCTTCTTCGTGATCGCCCCGTCGGGTCGCGACCGCGCCCAGGTTGTGGTGGCACAGCGCGCGCAAGCGCTTGCCCAAGAAGCGTCGACGCAGCAGGCGACGCAGGATGATCTCGGCTTCGTCCAGGCGATCGTGCGATGACAGCAGCGCCGCCTGATTGATCTGTCGCGTG
This sequence comes from Polyangia bacterium, assembly GCA_041908565.1. Classification (GTDB taxonomy): domain Bacteria; phylum Myxococcota_A; class Polyangia; order Palsa-1104; family JAEUJZ01; genus JAEUJZ01. Next base: position 4,014 of record JAYRFD010001048.1, read on the forward strand.
CTGCGCAGGTTGCGCCCGATCAGCAAGCCGAAGACGACGCCGAACAGCATGCCTTGCGGACCCAGAAGCAGGCTGTAAAGGACGCTGCCTCCGACCAGAATGCCGGCCAAAAGCGAATACGAAAGCACCTGCATCGCGCGGTAGTGCAGAGGCGATCGCACGCGGCCTTGGTTGTCGATATACACAAACGTGCGCGGCCCCGCTTCATCCAGCGTCTTGGCCAAGCGCATGTCGGGCACGTTGCGTGGCGGTTGTTCCAGCGCGTATCGCAGCGTGCGTTCCAAGTGCGATGGCAGCGTCGACAGCGCTTCGTCTTCGACATCCAACGGACGGTTTCCGTCAGTCAGCGGCGCGGTGTGATGCGTGGCTGTTGCGGTGATGGCGTGCTCGGCATCTTTGGCATCTGGCGACCGCGGCGGGCCGCTGGCTGCGCGCGCTTCCGCGGAAGCACCCCCAGCCGAGCCAGCCGCAGGCAGCGGAAGATCACCAGACGATGAGCGCGCAGACTTCACAACAACATTAACCTATCACGCGGAAACCGTCGCTGAATAGCCCAGAAGCCAGGGCGAAGAACAATGCACGAAGGGGCCACGAACAACACGAAAACGGTGGACTTTTTGCCCCAGATGCCGACCGCGATGCGTTATGGCTTGCCGTTGTCGGGGCGGCAGCGCGCACCGGCTGGATAGTCGGGGTGATAGTGGTGCTTGAGCGGGCGGGTGACGCACTGCTTGCAGGCCTGGCGCTCGGGAGTTGGCAGCTTCTCGCAGTCACGAACCAGTCGCGACTCATGGCCTGTCGAGTGGCTGAGTGCGTGAGGAACTGCGATGCCGGTCGCCAGGGCCGTGGCGAGCAGCGCGGCGTAGAGCTTGCTCATGGGGGTCTCCTTGGTTGAGGGACATCGTCGAAAGACGCGCCCTCGGCCCGATTATTTTCTGGCGCTGACAACGAAAGAACAAGCGGAAGTTCTTGGATCAGTCGATGACCAGCCGATCCGAACGCGCGCAGCCAAACGCGCGCAGCCAAACCCACACGCCCAGCGCAGAGAGCCGCATATAATGCGGGCGCATGTCGGCTCGTGAGGTCATTCTGCTCGGCACATCCAGCCAGGTGCCGACGCGTGCGCGTGGACACAACGCGCTGTTTCTGCGCTGGGACGATCTGGGAATCCTGTTTGATCCCGGCGAAGGCACACAGCGGCAGATGCTGCTGGCCGGCATCGCAGCGACGCAGATCACGCACATCGCCATCACGCATTTTCACGGCGATCACTGCCTGGGACTTTCGGCCATGCTGCAGCGCATCTCGCTGGATCGCGTGCCGCATCCGGTTCACGTCTTCTTTCCGGCCAGCGGCCAGGTGTTTTTCGACAGGCTGCGCTACGCCGCCATCTATCGCGAACAGGCCAACATCGTGCCGCGTCCCTTGCACTGGCCAGCCGGCCACGCCGAGCCACTGCAAGAGGTCTGGTCGCGCGACGACCTGCAGCTTTTCATCGCGCCCTTGGATCACCGAGTCGAGTGCTTTGGCTATCGGCTGCAGGAACGCGATGGCCGGCGCATGCGGCCCGACTTGCTGCGCACAGCCGGAGTGTTTGGCCCGCACGTGCGTGAGCTAATCGAAAGCGGCCAGATTGCGGTCGATAACCGCCTGGTTCGACTGCAGGAGGTCAGCGAGCCTCGACGGGGGCAGGTCTTTTCGCTGGTCATGGATACGCGACCCTGCGACGGGGCCGGGCAGCTTGCCAAGGGCGCCGATCTGCTGGTCAGCGAGTCGACCTTTTTGAGCAGCGAAGCCGAAGAAGCGCACGACTATCAGCACATGACCGCGGCGCAGGCGGCCACGCTGGCGAAGGACGCCGGGGCACGCACGCTGCTTCTGACCCACTTTTCACAGCGCTACACGTCGCTGGATGGCTTTGTGGCCGAGGCATCCGCCATCCATTCCGATGTGATCGTGGGACCCGACTTCACCCGCGTGCCACTGCCTGCGCGCGACGACAAGCACGACTGATTCGGCGATTCCGCGGTCCCCTGTGCTGCCGCAAGCGAACGGCACAGCGACGGCAGATAGGGTCGATGTGGGGGCCGATTGCGCCGCGGGCCTTGTGCCGAAAGGCTTTTCGATGCCTCGCCGGTCGTGATATGACCAAACCCCATGCTTGAGACCCTGAGCAAAGGCTTCCGCGCCGCCCGTGAGCGTCTGACTGGCGTTGCTGAGCTGTCTGAAGAAAACATCGAGTCCGCCCTGCGTGATGTGCGCATGGCGCTGCTTGAAGCCGATGTCGCACTGCCCGTCGTTCGCCAGTTCCTGCAGCGCGTCAAAGAAAAAGCCATCGGTCAAAGCGTAAAGCTGCGCGCCAAGGCCGAGCTGCCGACGGGCGACAAGCTGGGCGAAAAAGCGCTCAAGTCCGTCGAGGTTACGCCGGAATATCACTTCATCCGCATCTGTCAGGAAGAGCTGACAGCGCTGATGGGCAGCGCCGAAGGCGGCCCCACCGAGATCAACTGGGCCAAGAAGGGCCCGACGGTGTTCATGCTGGTCGGTCTGCAGGGCAGCGGCAAGACGACGACCGCCGGCAAGCTGGCGCGCTGGCTGCAGAAGATCCACAAGCGCAAGCCGCTTTTGGTCGCGGCCGACATCTATCGTCCCGCCGCCGTGCAGCAGCTTCAGGTGCTGGGCGAAAAGCTGGGCATCACCGTCTATACCGCGCCCGGCAAGTCCCCTCCGGAGATCTGCGACGAAGCCTATCGCCTGGCCTACACCAAGGGCTACGAGGTCGTCATCCTGGACACCGCCGGTCGCCTGGCGATCGACGAGCCCTTGATGGCCGAGCTTGAGCAGATTCGGGGTCGCGTCAAGCCGCAAGAGACCTTCCTGGTCGTCGACGCGATGATCGGCCAGGACGCCGTCAACACCGCCAAGAGCTTCCACGAACGCATCGGCACCACCGGCTTTGTGCTGACCAAGCTCGACGGCGATGCGCGTGGCGGTGCAGCGCTTTCGATCCGCGAAGTCACCGGCCAGCCCGTGCGCTTCCTGGGCATGGGCGAAAGCCTGGAAAAGCTCGAAGAGTTTCGTCCCGAAGGCCTGGCCAGTCGCATCCTGGGCATGGGCGACATCGTCGGCCTGATGAAAGACTTCGAGCAGGTCGTCGACGCGCAGAAGGCCGAGCAGGACGCGATGCGCATGCTCAAAGGGAAGTTCGATATGCAGGACTTCCTGGAGCAGATCAGCGTCATCCAGCAGCTTGGATCGTTAAAAGACATCCTGCAGAAGATGCCGATGTTCGGTCTGCAGATCCCCGAAGGCGCCAACATCGACGACGGCGAGCTAATCAAGATCAAGGCGATGATCAGCTCGATGACGCTCGACGAACGGCGCGTTCCCGAGCGCTTTATCGAGACGTCTTGGGAACAGGTCGTGCAAGGCGGTCAGGTCAAGGGCCGCCGCCGCGTCGCCCACTACTGCGAAAGCCGCATTCGCCGTGTCGCCCGTGGCTCGGGCCGCAAAGAAGCCGAGGTCATGGAGCTTCTGCACAAGTTCGCGCTGATGAGGCAGATGATGCTGACCATGGGCGCGCAGGCCGGCCTGCTCGGCAAGATCCCGGGGCTGCGGACGATCTCGAAGATCAAGCAGTTCGCCGGCATGGATCTGGGCGCCATCATGAACGCCGCGGGCATGCCCTCGCAGGACGTGCGCCACTCGGCGCCGCGCGCCAACATCGACAAGTCGCGCGAAAAGCGAAAGCGCAAGCTGCAGAAGGACGCGCGCAAGAAAAACAAGAAGAAGTAGCCCTCGCCCTCGCCCGCTTCCCGCTTCCCGCTTCCCGCTTCCCGCTTCCCGCTTCCCGCTTCCCGCTTCCCGCTTCCCGCTTCCCGCTTCCCGCTTCCCGCTTCCCCGCTTCTTTCGCCTCGTTCGTCCCTTTGCCGGTTCGTCCGATCTCTATTGGGTTTTGCGTCTTTGCGTGGGCGTGGTGCGTTCTTCTGCCACGTACCGCATCGGCGCGCCGGGGTGGCCCGCACGGTGGCTTTGGACCAAGTGCTCGACAATGCCTGCGTTTTTTCTCAACAAAGTCGTTCCAATGCGGCCCGTGTTCTGGGTACGATATCGACATATCGGGGTGTGCCCTGCTCTATCGCTTCACACCAAGACCAGCCTTTCATCACCCGCCCCCAAGTTCAGGAGATCACGTATGCAAAACCGAGAGCCCACGCGCCTTGGGCACCGAATCTGGGCTGTGCTGCTGAGCACGGTCTGTTCGCTGGCTGTCCTGCCAGTCGCGCACGCGGCACCCAAGCTGCGCTACCAGATCGATCAGCACGGGGACATGCTGATGTTCGGCAACACCGTCGGCTACGATTGCCGTCCCGGCATTCCGGTTCCTGTTGTGGGCGACGTCAACCCGGACTGCGGGCTGTTCACGACCGACTCGTCCGCTGATGCGTGGTGGCGTTCGGATGATCCCAGCAGCGGTCGTGCAAGCGCCAGCACCATGGTCTCGAATGCCAACGCGCGTTCGACCGCGATGCTTGAGCTACCGATGGGCGCGCAGATCACGTACGCCCGCCTGTACACCTCGGCCACGTACGACGAAGCCATCCTGCCAAGTGGCATCGTGCAGTTCGAGCGTCCGGGCACCTTCATGCAGACGCTGAACGCGCTGCCCAATGATATCGAGCGCAATATCGTCGGTGGTGCGACGTATCAGGCCTCGTACGATGTCACGGCGCTTTTGCAGAAGCATGGAGCGGGTGCGTATCGCGTCACCGGCGTTCCCAGCCTGGGGGCGACCAATGTGAATTCGGACGTCAACTACGCGGCGTGGGCCATCGTCGTTGTGTACCGACGGGATGCCGATCCCATTCGCAACATCAGTGTGTTTGACGGCCTGACGGGCGTGGGCGGTGGGCAGCAAGTGGACCTGCCGATTGCGGGGTTCCGGGTGCCGGTCGCCGGCGTGCCGGATGCCAAGCTGGGCATCATCGCGTTTGAAGGCGATCACGACAAGAGCATGGACTCGCTGATCTTCAACTCGCAGAAGCTCAGCGACGGTACGCCTGGGTCGGAAGACAACTTCTTTAATAGCTCGCGCTTGAACAAGGGCCAGCCCGTTTCGATCCTGGGCGACCTGCCGCGCATGAGCGGCGACCCGGCCAGCATGATCGGCCTGGACCTGGATGTCGTCGATGTGTCGACGCTGGTCAAGGCAGGCGATACCTCGGCGGCTGTGCAGGTGCGTTCCATGGCCGACGACGTCGTGTTCATCGGCGCCATGGTGACCT
>JAYRFD010001049.1:0-2082 GCA_041908565.1 Polyangia bacterium
ACCGTGCCGCGGGCCACGCACAGCGCGGGTTCAGCGACCGCGCCCCGCTGCCCTATTCACAGTCTTCCCTAATTACGTCGCGCAGTGATAGGTCGCCGGCACGTGGGAGCCGTCGTGATCGCGGCCCGGCACGCACCTGCCCGACTTCTACTACGACCCGCGCTCGCTCGACCCCGACCCCAAGCGCCGCGCCGTGCTGCACGCCAAAGCCGTCATCATCGACGCACGCTACACCCTGCTGACGTCCGCCAACTTCACCGAAGCTGCGCAGCAGCGCAACATCGAAGCCGGCGTCCTGCTGGACGATTCCCGCCTAGCCACCCGCCTGACGCAGCAGTTCAGCCAGATACTGGAAGCAGGCCACTTCGCGCCAGTCGTTGGCCAGTAGTCGCCACCTGATCTCGCCCCAACCTGCGATGCGATGCTGGCTCCGGGGACGCGATGTAAAAGACTCGGCTGAGAGCGCTGCTGTGCCCGTTGTTGTGCGCATCGCTCCCCAAGATCTGGCGCTTATCAGCGCTGCGGTCCCGGTCCCAATGTCCCCCGCCGCGCCTACCGATCCCAACGAATCCCCGATATCGCAGCGGAGATCGGTCCCGGTATGGGCAAAAGGGAATGCGCTACTTCGGCACTTGATCGGACTGGCGGACTGCAGGCGCTGCAGGACGGCCGCGACGCCGGGCGACCTCTTGTTGCGAACGAAAAAGGCCCTCATCCGCCTCGGCTGGGGATTCACCGAGAAGCTCGCGGCGATCTTCGGTAGGCAGGCAATCGCTGGTCGCTTCCCACAAGGCGGAAAGCAGCCCATCGCGGGCAATCAAGAAGATGCGAACCGTTCTTTCAGAGCCCGTGATGATCGTGCAGCCATCGGGGCTGAACGCGACGGTCCGGACCGCGCCTTCATGCCCCTTCAGCACCAAAGGAGCGCTGTGGCCATCGGCATCCCAGATACGCGCGGTCCTGTCGACGGATCCGGTGACGACGCTGCGGCCGTTCGGGCTGAACGCGACCGAAAAGATCTGCGCCTCGTGCCCGCGCAACACGACCGAGGTGCCACTGCCATCGGCGTTCCAGATGCGGGCTGTGCGATCGCGGGAGCCGGTGACAATCTGCGTTCCATCCGGGCTGAAGGCTGCACAGAAGACCCTCTCGTCATGGCCTTGCAGGACAATGGGAGCCTGGGATCCGTCGACGTGAAAGACCCGCGCCGTGCGATCTTCCGAACAGGTGACGATCCGCGTCCCATCTGGACTGAACGCCAGGGTGAAGATTCTGGCGCTGTGTCCCCGCAGCAGGCCAGCGCCAGAGCCATCTGCGTTTGCGACCCAGGCCAGCGCGCCTCCGATGCCGGCGATGAGCCGTTTTCCATTTGATAAGAACGCGACGCCCCCAACGCGGGCGCCCTTCCCGCTGTCGCCAATCCCCGTCGACACGACGGGCTCGGCGGTGCCCTCCACACTCCAGATGCGCGCGGTATTGTCGGTCGAGGTCGTGGCCAGATACTTGCCATCCAGACTGAAGGCGACCGAAATCACAGCACCCAAGTGGCCCCGCAGGACCGATTCAGTCCCGTTGCTTATCGCGTTGGCCTGCAGGATGCGCACGGTGCCGTCCTGGCTGCCCACGGCCACCCGGGTTCCGTCGGGGCTGAAGGCAACCTGCTCGACTTCGGCGGGCAGTTCCCTGCAAACGACGACCGAATCTTTCTGCGCGGCGCGCCAGATGCGCGCGGTGCCGTCCCCAGAGCTTGTGACAATCCTCGCACCATCTGGGCTAAATGCGACCGCACCCACGTAGTTCTTGTGCCCCTGCAGCACGCGGGGACTGCCGGATCCATCGGCATTCCAGATGCGAGCCGTCTTGTCGCCAGAGCCGGAAACAACCTGCTTGCCGCTGGGACTGAACGCGACGGCAAAGACTGCCTCTTGATGTCCTTTGAGCACGACGGCGGCAGGCGCCGCGGACCCATCCGCATTCCAGATCCGCACGGTCTGGTCTGCCGAGCCGCTCACGATCTTCGTGCCATCGGGGCTGAAGGCGGCCTTAGAAACCCAGGACTCATGCCCCTTGAGCACGACTGCA
>JAYRFD010001050.1:0-5066 GCA_041908565.1 Polyangia bacterium
AGCGGGAGATCCGGATCGCGCTTCCGGACGAGTTCCAGGATTTCGAGGAAGTCGAGGTTGGGCAGGTTGTAGTCGGAGAGCACCAGGTCCCACGGCCCCTCGGCGAGGGACACCCCGAGTTCGGCCGCGCTGATCACGCACCGGCAGTGGGTGGCCGGCTGCCACTTCCGGAGATGCCGTTCGAGGAGCCGGAAATCGGCCGGACGATCCTCGACCACCAGGACGTTCAGCGCGGGGGGCATGGTGGACTATCCGCGGGGCGGATCGTTGGTGGCCAGCCAGCTTGCGATATAGGCCGAGTCGGGATCTTCGCCCAAGATGACGCGTGTGTACTCAAAGTACAGGTGCACGTCGTCTTCGACGGAAACATAGCTGCGGACCAGCTGCCACGGCGGCCACACCAGCTGTTTGCCCAGGCGTCGCACGTCTTCCACCGTGTGCAGCTGTTGAAAGATCTGCCGAGTCGGCTCGTGTCGGCAGCAGTACAGCGACAGCAGGCCCAGCAGCAGAAGAAGCGGGCGCAGCTTCTTTAAGCTGGGCAGTGCGCGCAGCGGCTGGCTCTTGGGCCAATTCACCGGCGCACGCTAGCAAGTCGCTTGCAACGGGGTCAACTCGCTTGCGCGGGTCGTCATACGACGGGACGGCGCGGAACTTGGGGCTGGGCCACGGCAAGCAGGGCGTGGGCGCACCTGGACTTCGGACCCACGCGCACCTGGGCTTCTTTCGTCCGGGCGGATCGCGTACGCTGGACCGACCAAGAACGAGGTCGGAAACATGGAAAACTCCGTCGCACAGACTGACGCAAACCCGGAACGCCGCAGCCTGCTGGACCAGCTGAAAGAGATGACCAAAGTGGTCGCAGACACCGGCGATTTTCTATCGATCGAAAAGTTCCGGCCGTACGACGCGACGACCAATCCATCGCTGGTGCAGGCCGCTGCGCAGATGCCGGAATACGCCGACGTAGTGGCCAGCGCGTTGTCGTTTGCCAAGGGTCAGCGTCCGGGCGGCAGTGCCGACGAAGTCGCGGCGATTGCGCTGGATCACCTGGCGGTCGAGTTTGGCCTGCGCATCCTGCGCATCGTGCCGGGGCGTGTGTCGACGGAAGTCGATGCTCGCTTGTCGTTTGACACCGCGGCGACCATCGAAAAGGCGCGCCTGCTTATCAGCAAGTACGAAGCCGCCGGCCAGGGCCGCGAGCGCGTTCTGATCAAGATCGCAGCGACGTGGGAAGGCATCCGCGCGGCCGAGGTTCTAGAGCGCGAAGGCATCCACTGCAACCTGACCCTGCTGTTCGGCATCCATCAGGCCGTCGCCTGCGCCGAAGCCGGCGTGACGCTGATTTCCCCGTTTGTGGGTCGCATCCTGGACTGGTATCTGAAGGCCGAAGGGCGCAGCAGCTACCCGTCGGCAGAGGATCCCGGCGTGCGATCGGTCACGCAGATCTACAACTACTACAAGCACTTCGGATACCGGACCGAGGTGATGGGGGCCAGCTTCCGCAATATCGGTGAGATCACCGAGCTTGCCGGCTGCGATCTGCTGACGATCGCGCCCAAGCTGCTGAAGGAACTCGCCGATACGGTGGCGCCGCTGCCGCGCAAGCTGTCGCCGACGCACGCGCAATCGCTGACCCTGTCGCGCATTGCCAGCGATGAAGCGCCGTTCCGCGCGATGCACGAAGAAAATCGCATGGCCAAAGAGAAGCTGGCGCAAGGCATCGAAGACTTCAGCAAGGCCATCGTGTCGGTTGAACAGCTGCTGAAGGGACGCTTGCAGCAGGCCGCGCAGGTCTAAGGCGGGTCCGTGAATCCCGCTGTTGCATCGCCGCCGGGCACTGCCCCTGCGATCTCGGGAGCGCCAACGCTTTTGAAGATGCAGGCGCCGATCGAGTCGTTTGCGCACTGGATCGATGGCCACCTGTTGCGCTGGTTTCCCGTCTCGGCTTCGTTCCTATGGGTCCTGCATCTGCTGGTGGCCTTGGTTGTTACCCTGGTTGGGGCGTGGCTGCTGGGGGCGCTGACGCACCGCGTGGGTGTGTGGGCGGCGCGGCGTGGACAGGCCCTTCTGGCGCGCGTCCTGCAGTTCATCGCGCCGACGCTGCGCTGGGTGGTGCTGCTGGCCGGCATCGCCGATGCGGTCGAAGACACCTGGCCCGCCGTCAAAGGCCCCGTGCGCTGGATCGCCGGGACGCTGTTCGTCATCGCCACGGTGCTGGGCACGCGCGGAGTGGTTCGTCTGGCGCGCATGATCATCGATCACGTGCTGCGTCCGGTGCTGATCTGGCCCGAACCGCAGCACGATCAAGAAGCGCAAGCGGGCCGGTCGCCTTCGAAGGACGGCGAGCCCAGTATCCTGCGCCGTTCGTCGGTCGATGCGGGATCGTCGACGCTGATCACGCTGATCCAGCGCATCTTGTCGATGGTGCTCTGGCTAAGTGGGCTCATCATTATCCTGGACCACTTCGGTCAGAACATCTCGTCGGTGATCGCGGCGCTCGGCGTGACTTCGCTGGCCATCAGCTTGGCGTCGCAGCAGGCCCTGTCGAACATCATCGCCAGCCTGGTGCTGGCCTTGGATCACCCGTTTCGCGTCGGGGATCGCGTCAAGCTGCCCAGCGGCGACAGCGGCGAAGTGCTGGAGATCGGCATGCGTGCCACGCAGTTCCGCATGACCGATGGCAGCCTGCTGATCGTCCCCAATGCGGAGCTTGTGTCGAGCCGACTGGTCAATCAGACGCAGGGCGACGCCGTGCGCGCCGAAGTCCGCGTGGTGGTCCCAGTGACGCTGGATGCCGAGCGGCTCAGCGACGAGCTTTTGGCCGAAGTCGGGCAGTGTGAACCGGCACCACTGGATCGACCGGCGCCGCGCGTCAACCTGCTAAGCGTCACTGACAAGCTGGAACTGGCCATCGTCTTTTGGCTGCCGCGTCACACCAACTGCGACGTGCCCACCATCGAAGAACGCCTGCGCAGAGCCAGCCTGCGTCGCGTGCAAGCCCTGCTTCCGCCCCCACCCCCGTCGTCGGCGCGTTAGCTGCGCGGTCTCGGCGCGCTGAGTCTGCCTGGCCTGTGCAACGCACGCGGCGAATGGCCGCGGGCCGCGCTGACGCGCAACCTGCTCAAGCTGCACCGAGAGTGACTGGCGCCAGGCCCCATGCCAAAGGTCCCGACGCTTTGCAGCCACCGCAGCGCAGACACTTTTTCCCCTACGCTGCGCCAGCTCGCCGCGCTTCGCGCCAGGAAGATTCAGCCACCATCCCGCACAGAGGCTGGTGGCGGCAACGGGCAGCCTAGCGCGGGTTCGTCGGCCCTGGTTTGGTGCGTCCACCCAGGACGCCCAAGGTGCCGGCTCCGCCCTTGCCTGCGCGTTCCCCAAGCCGAACGAGCTGGAACTTCTGACGGGCCAGCGCATGCGTCAGGCCCACTTCCAGCGACGACTGCGTGCGTACCGTCGACAGATCGGCCCCCAGGTGCACCAGGGTCTGCGCCACCTCGGCCGAGATGCCAACCAAGGTGCATTCAACCCCCAAAAGGCGTGCGGCGCGGATGGTCTTGATCAGCGTGTTGGCCACCGCTGTATCGACCAGCGGCACGCCAGTGATGTCGATGATGACTTCGGCTGCTCGGTTTTCGCTGACCGCTTGCAGCAGGCTATCCATCAGCTGCACTGCGCGATGACCGTCGATGTGGCCGACCAAGGGCAGAAGCAGAATGCCGTCCCACAGCCGCACGACGGGAGTCGAAAGCTGAAGGATCGTCTGCTGCTTGGTGTGAAGCTCTTGTTCCAGCTGGGCTAGCTCAGCCCGCTTGCGTTCAAGCTGCTGTTCGCGCAGGCGCTGGATTTCGCCCTGAATCGTCATTTCGGCGGCGAACACGCGAAACTCAACGATGCCTTGCTCTGCGTCGAGAATCGCTTCATCCGCCCAGCAGTTGCAGCCCAGAGCGTGGTTGAAGATGCCGATGATCTTGCCCTGCAAGAAAGGACAGCCCCACTGCACCTTGGCGTCTGCTTGCGCGCGCAGTTCCCACGCGTTGCGCACCCGCACCAGAGCTTCCTTCTTTTCGGTGTTCAGCATCGGAAGCTCGAAGGCACCCCAGCCGGCGACGCCGACGCCGCGACCCCAGGCCAGAAAGCCTTCGGTGAAGGTCTTGCCGAGCTGCGTCACCATCAGGTGGTAGTCCTCGTCGGTGCCCTTGCTGGCTTCGGACGCGATCAGCAAGCGCGCCAAGTCCGGCCCGGCTTCCTGCACCAAGGCCGCCAGCATGGGGTACAGCGATGGCTTCAGCCAAAACAGCACCGACGGAATGCCCAAGAAGTTCAGCTGTCCAGCATCGACATCGACATCGATCGGGATCTTGTCGATCGTGGCGCGAAAGACATCGGTCATGTTGTCATGATCCGCGAAAGCGCCCGGTTGAAGCAAGGCACCGCTTGCACGACGCAACGGGCCAGACGGGCGAGTCGATTGAGCCCCTAGTCCTGGTACTTGTAGATGCCCATGCTGCGGCGGCCGGACAGGTTCAGGATGAAGCCGAAGTTGAAGCGAATGAAGCCATCGGCATCGGCCAGGCCCGTCGGAGGATTGACGAAAGGCTGGGCTCGGCGGAAGGCGCTTTCGGCTTCGTCATCCAGGAAGTCGACTCCGGACTTGCGTACGACCTTTAGCTCTTCGATGTGGCCGTCGGCGCGCAGGCGAACCTTAAGCGTCGTCATGCGATCCTGGCTGCCATAGATCCGGGTCGATGGGTCGTGGCGTTCCAGTGCCTCGTCGGGATGCCACTGCTCGCGGACCGCTTGGCGGATGCGGTTGAAGAAGGGGGCGTACTTGGACTTCTTCGCGTTCAGCCAGGTGCCGTCCCCATCGTCGACGTCTTCCAGATAATCCGACGAGCCGGCGCCCATGCCCAGGACTCTCTCTAGCTGCTGTTTCGACGGGCTTAGGTTGGGCAAAAGCCCGGGCGGCGGTGCGGCCCCCCCCGGCTTCTGCTGCGGAGCCAGCGGCCCTTCGCCGATGCGATTGGCGTATTCTCCGTCAGGGCCAAGCTCGCGAACTTGATCGGGGG
>JAYRFD010001051.1:0-6610 GCA_041908565.1 Polyangia bacterium
GCGCTGCAGGACTTTGCCGCCGCTGCCGCCGTCTATGCGCGGGCCGTGCGCACAAAGCCAACCGAGATCGATGCACGCGTCCGCCTGATCGAGTCGCTGCGCAAAGCCGGGCGCTATGCCGAGGCGCTGACCGCTGGCAAAGAAGCGCTGACCTTGGCGCAGCGGCTGTCGGCACCGGCCAACGTACAGGCCGGCATCCTGGACGAGCTAGGTCTGGCCCAGCGACGGCTGGGCGATCTGAAGACGGCAGAGGCTAGTTTCCGATCGGCCTTGGCCCAGGCTCCGACCCTGCACGGCATTCGCTTGCACCTGGCGACGACGCTGGCCGCCGCCGGTCGCTGCCCCGACGCGCTGCGCGAAGCTGCTAGCCTGCCCAGCGCCGCCCCGTTTGCCGCCCCCGTCGCCAAGCTGCGCACCGACTGCGCCGCCAAGAAGTAACGCGTCGCGCGTCTTGGTCGCGGCGTCCCGTGGCCGTGTGCGTCGTCCGCTGCCCTGGTGCTTGTCTTGGCGGGGTGGGGTCGATACAGTCGGCAGCATGGCTGACTTGGTACGCTGCGACATCGACGACAAAGGGGTGGCTACGATCGCGCTGGATGACGGCAAGGCGAATGCGCTGTCACCGGCCATGCTGGGCGCGATACAAGGCGCCTTGGACACCGCAGAAAAGGCAGCAGCGACGGTCATCCTGTGCGGACGGGCCGGTCGCTTTTCGGGTGGCTTCGATCTGGGCGTGCTAACTGGCGGCGGCGAAGCGGCCGTTCAGCTTCTGCGCAGCGGCTTTGAGCTAGCCCAGCGCCTGCTGTCGTTTCCGACGGGCGTGGTGGTGGCGTGCAGCGGTCACGCGATCGCCATGGGGGCCTTCTTGGTGCTGTCCGGCGACCATCGCATCGGCATCCAAGGCGGCGGTCATCGCATCTGCGCCAACGAAGTCGCGCTGGGCATGACCATGCCGCACGCCGCCATCGAGATCTGCAAGCTGCGCTTAAGTCCCGCCGCGCTGCAGCAGGCCGTGGTCTTGGCGACACCGTACGAGCACGACAGCGCCGTGGCCGCCGGCTTTCTGGATGCCGTGGTTCCGCCCGATCAGCTGATGGCCGCCGCACACGCTGCCGCGCTGCGCATCAAGGGCCTTTCTCCGACGGCGCTGACCGCGACCAAGCTGCGCCTGCGGGCCGATGCGCTGGCCGCCCTGAAGGCCGCCATCGATCGCGACGACCGCGAGCTACGCAGCGCCTTCGGCCTGTAGCGCAGGCAAGCCAGGCTCGTTCCTGCTCAGCCCGATCCGAGGAATCGGACCGAGGAATCGGACCGAGCAATGGGACCGAGGAATCGGACAGAGCAGTCGGAGCGATGTGAATCCGCTCGCCCGACTCGCTGCGCCCGACTCGCTGCGCCCGATACGCTTCGCACGGTTCGGTGCGCGCGATCGGCGACTGCGGATCAAGGCCCGTCTGGCTGTGCTGCTAGGGATACAGTCGTTCGGGGCCGGCGCAGGGCTGGACCAAGCGGAGGCTGAACGACAGGCTGCGGGCCGGGAAGCCTTGGACTTCGACGATGCCGGCGAGCTCGTTCTTTTGGCCGGGGGCGCACAGGATGCCGTCGCCGTCGATATCCAGCCAGCCATAGACCAGAAGCCCCTGGCCGGCCTGGGTCGGGTACAAAAGCGTCTCGTCGATTGGGACGGGCAAAGCGGTGGCGGTCCGCGTGCGGCGATCGATCTCGCCCAGTGGGTGGGCCAGGGCACCGCGACCGCTGCTCTGCTGGTGGTGAAATTCCAGGTGCAGGGTGCCGCTGTCGCTGCTGCGTGATGGGGCGCTGGCGTCGCCGCGCAGGCGGACTTCGTACAGATCGACATCGTCGTTGATGCAGCCGACAAAAAACGGCAGGACCGCAAGCAGCGCGCCGCGTGCGCGCGTCCGTGATTGGGCTGGGCTTGATGTTGGGGCCAGGGTCAGGGCCGGTCGGCAAAGGCGCGCGGTCATCGTCCACCTCCGACGTGGAGTCCCAGGTGAAAGCCAGGAATGGCGACGCTCTGCGGTGCGTCGACCCAGGCGTAATCGGCCCCCAGATCCAGCCCGACCCGACGGTGAATGTGGATGCCAAGGCCCAAGCTGGCGGTCGGTGTCCATTCGTGGCGCACGGACCAGATCGTCTCGACCCCGGACTCGCGATCGATGCGCGTGCGGCTGGGCAGAAAGGCGTGGCGCGTGCCCACGATCAGGTAGGGCATCACCCAGCGCGTCGGGATCCCAAGGCGTAGGCGAAGCTCGCCGCTGGGACCGCGACGGGGAAGCTCGGACTCTTGCAGCAGCCAGCCCAGGATTGCTTCGCCGGACAGCCGCAGGTGCGTGCGCCGCACCCAGGCCAGCGACAGGCCGGCACCCAGATTGAAGCGGCGGCCCAGCGCGGTCTCGACTTCAAGAAGCGGAGCCAGTCCGGGCGCCACGCCAAACAGCGCGCGCAGACCAAAGAACGGGAAGCCGCCTTGCAGCGACACGCCCCAGGCTCCGCGGTTGGGACCACCGGCGAGCTGATCGACCAGCACGCGCTCGCCGGAGAGCGTGCGTGCGGAAGCGGTGGCTGGCTGCGGCGACACCGCCGGTGGTGCTTGCGTCTCAACGACGACGGGCGGCTGGGGCAGGCTGGGCGCGGTGGGATCGCCAGACGGCGCCGGTGCGGTCGGTGCGTGCGACGGATCGACGGCTGGGGTCTGGGCCTGCGCACTGCGTTCCGCCCACGCCGGAGCGGCGGCCAGAACGACAAGAACGGCAAAGACGACAAGAACGGCAAAGACGAAGCGCCCGCGGACCTGGCCATTTGGCGACGGAGGAACGGGCCGCGACGGACGGCTGCGCATGGGAAGGGGATGCATCGCGGGGCTCACTTGAGGGCCGGGACGTTGAACACGCGAGCGAAGTTGCCAGACAGCACGGCCTGGGCTTCGTCGACGGTGTAGCCGGTGGCGCGCATGGCGGCAACCGTGCGCAAAAGGTAGTCGCGCACAAAGCCGGGGCTCTGCGGACCGTCGCTGCCGTAGATGATGCGGTCGACCAAGCCGGCTTCGCGCAGACGCGCCATGGCTTGCTTCAGGTTTTCGCCCGTCGGGTCCGACCCACGCGAGCCCAGCGCGCTCGGTTCCAGGTAGACGTTGGCGTAGGTCTTGGCCAAGCGGATGCACGCATCCAGCGCACCCAGCCGCTGCTCGCCGAAGTTGTATCCCAGGTGACCCAGGATGAAGATCGCGCCCGGGTACGCCTTGATCGCGTCTTCCAAGTACGTCGGGTCGGTGTAGGGCGGCTCGTTCGATGTGCCAGGAAACGGGCTGGATCCGGTGTGCAGATAGACCGGCTTTTTCAGCTCCGCCGCAAGCTGATAGATGCCGAAGTACAGCGGGTCGTCCATGCGGAAGTGCTGGTGCGCGTGCGCCAGCTTGATGCCGATCATCGACGGGTTTTGCAGAGCGCTGCGCAGGCGGTTCAGTTCGGCTTCGCGATCGTTTTGGAAGTTGTCGATGCGCAAGCTGGCCAAGCCAAACAGGCGATCGGGTGCCTTGGCGGTGTCGGCCTGCACGCGTTCATTGGTCGATATGCCGACGGTGCGCGGCGTATAGACGGCGTACAGAACCGACTGCGTGACGCCGCCTTTGTCCATTTCAGCCAGGATGCCTTCGGCCGACAGGATGCCTTCGGCCGTCGTCTTGGCGTTTAAGCCAAACGGAAACGGGAAGCGGCTGCCGATGAAGCGCTGCGTGTCCGATGGAATGCCGTCCCATTCCCCGGGGTGAAGGTGCATGTCGACGACGGGCAAGCGGCGCCCATCGTATTCAACGCCGCGCGGAGTGTCGCAGCCAAGGACGGACAGCAGGGCCAAGCCGCCCAGCCAGCGCAGGCAGGCCCCATAGTTCGACGAGTTCGACGAGTTCGACAGGTTGGATAGATGCGACGCGTTCAACGCGGATGTGTGCATGACAAGGTTCTGTTCGACGGAAGCCGGTTCCCATCATGCTTCCGTGCTGGGTCCGAAAAGGGGTCCGCAGCCGTCGGTGGGGGGCGGTCTGCGGCCAGGTCGTGTGGGGAATCGCAGCGGTGGGTCAGCCGGATCGTGAACGTTTCTGCATAGATGTCGCCGATCGCCGGCGTGTTGCAGCGGCGGTCCGTGGAAGGTCGGGGCTGCAGCCGCGCAGGTGCTGCGCCATCAGCCCTTTGAACAGGGCCTGCGGATCGGCGACGGCCTCTTGCACCCAGCCGATCAGCGACAGGTAGTAGAACGACAGGAAGGCGGTCGACAAAAGCGGAGTCGATGCCGCGGGGCTGATCTCTCCTTGGGCTTTGGCTTGGTCGATCAGCGCAGCGACGCGCGACTGCACCCGCAGCACCTGTTCGGAAAAGCGCTCGCGCCATGGGGACTCGGCCAGCAACGATTCGCGCAGCAGCGTCTTGGACAGCCCGGCCCGCGCCGCGTAGTAGTCAAAGAACGGCCGCACGACGGCACACAGCCGCTGCAGAAGCGAGCGGCCGCGTGGTGCGCGCAGGCTGCGATCGATGGCGGAATCCAGATCGCTGTGCAGCGCGGCGTGCAGAAGTCCTGTCTTGTCCGTGAAGTGAAGCAGGATGGTTCCCGGTGCCACCTGCGCTTCGGCCGCGATGGCGCGCAGGTTGGCGGCGGCAAAGCCATCGCGTTCAAAGTGATCGCGTGCGATCTGCAAGATGCGCGAAGCCGTGGCCGCTTTTTGAGCCTGCCGGGTCGACGGAGGAGATTCCTGCTTATGCGCGCTGCGACGTAGAGCCATGTGGATGTTGCAGAAGAGGCGGGACGCGCACACTAACAAATTTCGCAAACGCTCGGTTCGCGACATCCAGCAGGCGTCGATCGGCGAAGCGCGGGCCGTGCACTTGAATCCCGATCGGCAGGCCGTGCGCAGAAAGGCCGATGGGCAGCGTCAGGGCGGGCGTCTCGAACACCGTCGTCGGGACGTTGTAGGCGCCCAGATACTGCGAGTACGGCACCGACCGCTTTCCGCCCTGCGCGCCACCGGGGTCGCCGGCTTGTGCGTCGACTTGTGCGTCGACCTGGATCGGGCTGCCGCGTCGCTGTCGCACGATGGCTTCGCCCATGCAGACCGGCAGCAGCCACACGGCATAGCGATCGAAGAACGTGTCCAGCTGACGGAAGATCGCCTGCTGCTGGGCCAAGGCTTCTTCATAGGCGGCGCGCGTCGCGGTCATGCCGGCCGCAAACCACTGCGTCATCGGCCCATCGCCCAGCTTGTGCTTGAGCATGTACGACGTGAACACGAAGCGGCTCAGGCGGTTGTTGGCGCGGGCGGGCAGGCCGCTCCAGTACTCGTATCCGGCAATCAGGCCCCAGATGCGCCACGTCGACTGCATGTCCACGTCGGGGGCGGCGCCGATATCGACCTGATGACCATCGGCGCGCAGCCCATCGCACAGGCGTGAAAGCAGCGCCGAAGTGGCCGCGTCTGGCTCGGCCCCGGGCAGCGCGGGCGTGACGGCGATGCGCAGGCGGTCGGCGGAAAGCGGCGCCGGTCCTGGACGGTCCGCTTGGCCTGCGGTCAGCACGTCCATCATCAACGCCAGATCGTCCAGGCTGCGCGCCATCGGACCCAGGGAAAGCAGGCGCTGCATCGACATGGGCAGGCCCTCGGGCCCGATGTCATCGATGGGCAGCAGGCCGACGGTTGTGCGCAGGCCCAGCACGCCGCAGAAGTGGGCGGGCACGCGGATCGAGCCGCCCAGATCCGATCCCAGCTCCAGCGGGGCGAAGCCCGCCGCCAGCGCGGCCGCCGCACCCCCCGACGATCCGCCGGGCGTTCGCGTCAGATCCCAGGGGTTCTTGCCTTCCTTGTAAAACGGGTTGTCGCACTGATAGTTCAAGGCCAGAAGCGGCAGGTTGCTGCGGCCCAGCACAATCACGCCGGCTCGACGCAGACGCGCCATCACCTGGCAGTCCGTCTTGGGGACGTAGCGCGAGTAAAGAGGCAGGCCGCCAAACGTCGATCGCACGCCACCAACCCGCAGGCTGTCCTTGAGCGTGATCGGCACGCCATGCAAGGGACCCAAGGGCTTGCCGTCGCGCCGCGCTTGGTCGGCTGCTTCGGCTTCGCGTCGCGCCTCGTCCGCGCGCAGTGACACCAGGGCCTGCAGCGTCGGATTCCACTGCTCGATCTGGCGCAGGTGCGCCTCGACCACTTCGACCGCCCGGACCTGACCGCTGAGAATCCGCCCCGCTAGCTCCGTCGCCGTTTGGAAATAAAGAGGAAGATCAGACATCGTCGCATCCTTTGCATCCGCCCCCGTGTCCGAAGCCAGACCAAACCGCAGACCCCGATCCGGACCCGCGGAGGCATCTGATAAACACGTTCAGTGAACAGGTTCATTATGAAGCGGGGTGGGCCGCAGTCAACCACAACCGGGTGGAAGATCATCGAGCGTGTGCCGCCTGGAGCGCTCGAGCGCCGCTCGTCTACGGCTGCGGCTTGCTTGCTGTCGTCGCAGCCGTTGACATCGTCCGCGATTCGGGACTTTCTTTGGGCATGGGTACGAATCCAGCGGCGGTATCTTCCAGTGCGGCCGGTGCGGCCGGTGCGGCC
>JAYRFD010001052.1:0-4295 GCA_041908565.1 Polyangia bacterium
CAACAGGCCGAACATACGCAGCGGTGCATCGTGCAGGCGCGTGGCCATCGCGACGGCCCGCTGGGCTTGCCGCAGAGCCTCGTGCAACTGGCCACCACCGACGCAGACGATGGCGCGCAGGCGATGCAGTTCGATGGCCGCGCGCGACTCTTGCGTGGCGTGCTGACGCAGCAAGGACTCGGCCCGCGCGAAGTACCCATGCGCCAGCGATCGCAGAGGGCTTGCCGACAGCAGCAGCGCCAAGCTGCTGTATCCATACACCTGCTGGTCGACGGCGTGGCTGTCATCGGCGGCGTTGGTACTGGCCAGCATGCAGTACGCCATCTGCAGGTGCTGCAGCGAAAACACACTGGCTTCGCCGACCAAAGCCAGCAGGCGGGCCTCTTCGGCTCGCCACAGTGGGATCTGGGTGGACACGCCCTTCGGATCGCCCGTCAGCCGTCGCTGCACTTGGCCGAAAAGCTGCTGCGCGATCCCGCTTATCAGACGCGCCTTCTGCTGCGGAACCGGGTGGCCCATGGCATCCAGCCCGCGCAGGCTGGTCTGCACACACGCAGCGGTGCGGCCCAGGCCGGCCAAGGCTTCGGCCTGCAGACGAAACGCCTTGGCGGTCTGCCAAAGGGGCGTGCTGTTGCTGGGCAGGGATCGAGTGGTGCTCTCCAAGATGCGCTCGGCTTCGACCAGGGCTCCACGACGCAGCGCGTGCTCGCCGGCCAGCAGAGCGTAGTGCAAGGCGCGCGTCGGCAAGCCGGCCCGTTCGAAGTGATGGGCCAACGCGGCGGCGTGATCGGGCTGGTCGCGATACAGGGACTCCAGCGCTTCGCCCACGTCGCGATGCAGGGCCTGAAGCTGCGAGCGATCTAGATCGGCCAGCAGCGCTTCGCGCAGCTTGTCGTGACTGAAGCGCCAGCGATCGTCGCTGACTTCCAAGACGGCGGCATCATCGCAGGATCCCAAGAAGGCGTCGGGATCGCGGCACTGCGTGCGCAGAAAGGCCAGATCGATCTGACGCCCAGCGACGGCCATGCGCTGCAGAATGGGCAGATCGGATTCGGCGATGCGTCGCAAGCGGCGCCGCAGCAGGGCCAGCATGCCGCCGGTCAGTGTGCGACCGACAAGCCCTTGGGGCGATGGCGAACTGTTCAGCGAAGACGGGTCACCGGAATCGGCCAAGGCGCGGGCCACTTCGATCAGGAACAGCGTGTTGCCTTCGGATTCGCGCAGAAGCTGCTGTTGGATATCGTGCTGGCTGCCCAGCGGACCCAGCAGCGTGGTGGCCAGCTCTCCGACGGCTTGCGCATCCAGGCGGAGCACTGGCACAAGCTGCGCGTTGGGCAGGCGCTGCGGCAGCTCGGGGCACTCGTCATCGCGGTAGCTGACGACGATCAGAAGGGGCAGGTGGGGTAGCTGCGACTGAAGGTCGCCCAGCAGATCCAGCGTCTCGCTGGCGGCCCACTGCGCATCTTCCAGAAGCACCAGGCTGGCACTTTGAATCTGCTGCAGCAGGCCCGCGATCGTCGACTGCAGGCGCTGCTGCGTGGCTTGCGAATCCAAGGCCGGCGCCGGCGCGATCGGACGCCCCAAAAGACCACCCAGGTCGGGAATCAGATCGTGCAGCACGCTGGCCGCGTCGTCGTCGATGTCGATGGTCAGACTAAGCGGGCGCACGATCTGGGCAAGCTCTTCCAGCGGGCTCTGCCCTTCGCTGGCGGCTTGGCCGCGGAAGACCTGAAAGCCCGCGACCAGCGCCAGCGTGCGCACTTCTTCCATCAGGCGGGACTTGCCGACGCCGCTTTCGCCGCCCAGCAGCAAGAGGCTGCCGTGTCCCTTCTGCGCCTGATGCAGCGACTGCCGCAGGATGGACACCTCGGCCGCGCGACCGAGCAGCGGGGCGGCCGACAGCAGACACTCGCGCGTGGCCAGGTGCAGGCCGGCAAGCTCGATGTTGCAGGCACTGGCCAGGGCCTGCGTCGCGGCTTCGGCGGATGGGAAGCGCTGCATCGGATCGCGCTGCAGCAGCCGTCGCACAAAGTCGCGAAACGCCGACGGCAGCTGATCGAAAAGCAAGGGCTTGCGAGACGCTGCCTGACGGCGGCCCGGATCGACGTGCAGCGGCTTGCTTGACCACTCGGGGCGCTGCAGCAAGGGCAACAGGCGTTCGGGAAAGCGCGGGCTGTCTTCAGGACCCAGCACGTCGGCCAGGAAGCCCGCGGCACTTTCGCGCGCGAACGGATACTGACCGGTCAGCGATTCCCACAGCAGCACCCCGACCGCATACAGATCCGATGCCACCGACGGTGGTTCACCCAGCAGAAGCTCGGGCGCCATGTATTCCAGCGTGCCTGCGACATCTTGCGTGCCCGATGCATGGGCGGCCACGCCGAAGTCCAGCAGCTTGACCCTGCCATGGGCCCACAGCACGTTCGACGGCTTCAGATCGCGGTGCAGGATTCCGTGGCGATGCAGATAAGACAGGGCGGACAGCATCTGGCCCGTGCGTTCAGCCAGCACATACAGCGACTGGCCATGCGATGCGACGGTGAAGGGCTGCGCATCGGGCAGAAGCTCCATCGTGAAAAAGGGCGAGCCCTCATCATCGAAGCCATAGTCGATGACGCTGATGATGTGCGGGTGCCGCAGCGAGGCCAGGGTGCGGAACTCATGCGCGATGGCCAGCCGCTGGTGATGCATGACCGCCACCGCCGTCGGGCGCAGCGAGCTAACGGCGCGGGGAATGGGAGCCAGCGACGCATACAGCGGATCGTGGACGGTCGGCACGCCGGTGCCGGGTCCGTCGCCGTCCCCGTCTTGGCCAACGATCAGGGTCTGCGACACCAGAAGCTCTGTCCCTGCTTCGTGTTCGTCGACGACGCGCCGGACATGCTTTAAGGCCACGGCCTGACCGCTTAGGCGATCGAAGACGCGATAGACCTCGCCCATGCCGCCGTGACCCAGCACGTCCAGATAGCGATAGCGTCGAGGCAGGCGCAGACCGGATGGCGCGCTGCCCTCTGCTTGTGGGCGATTGACTGGAGGCTGGCTGGGGTGTTGCATGGCCGCGCTGCTCGATCCTCGACGGAGTCAGGCGACTTCCACGTTGGTACACCCATAACACAAAGCGCCCACCTGCTGGGGCCTGCGGCGTCGCAGGGTTCGCGTGCCGTCGCTGCATAGGCTGAGCCGTGTGGCATCTGGCAAGACCCCTGGCAGAACCCAGAGCGCCCAGAACCCCGCGGGCGAAAGAACGGTTATCGTGGATTTTATTGTTATATTATAACCGGCAATCTGGAATCAGTTTTGGATTGTATTATATGCGATTGATGATTGTTAATTAATGGCTCGGCGCCGGGCGCAGGATGACCAGGTACTGGCCAGGCAGGTCGGGCGGCGGCGTGACGGGCTCGATCTGCAGTCCGGCTTGCACGGCGGCGGACAGCAGGGCGGCTCGATGCTGTTCGCGGTTGCAGACGGCGATTCGGCTGGCCCGGGCGTGGCGCAGGGCGGGCAGCAGGCGTCGCAGATAGTCGACGCGATCACGAGCTAAGCAGCGCGGACGAGAGCGCTCTTACGCAGTACCGCCGCGAGCACGTCGGCTTTGTCTTTCAGTTTTACAACCTGATTCCCAGCCTGACGGCGCGCGAAAACGTCCAGCTGGTCACCGACATCGCCGACGATCCGATGGCCGCGGAGGAAGCGCTGGGCATGGTCGGCCTGGGCCACCGCTTGGATCACTTTCCGGCGCAGCTATCCGGTGGCGAACAGCAGCGGGTGGCCATCGCGCGCGCCGTGGCCAAGCGCCCCGATCTGCTGCTGTGCGACGAACCCACCGGCGCCTTGGACTTCGCAACGGGCGTTCTGGTGCTGGAAGCACTGCAGGCCATCAACCAGAAGCTGGGCACCACGACGGTCGTCATCACACACAACATCGCCATCGCCAAGATGGCCGACCGCGTGATCTATTTTTCCGACGGCAAGGTCGCCAACATCGAACACAACCAGAAGAAAGCGCAGCCGCAAGAGCTGATCTGGTAGACGCCGCGACAGCGGAAGCCGCTTACGCACGCGGCACAGCCGGAGGGCTTGCGGGCAGGAACAGACGCGTCAGGCGGTAGCGGCTCTGCAAGCCGGCCAGCGTAGTTTCGTATTCTTCGCGCGGCATATCGGCGACGGCTTTGGCCACGGCAGGATCTTGCAGAAGCTGCGACAGCAGGACGACATCGCCGCCTGTGCTTTGGCTTTGCACGCGGGCCGCCAGGTTGACCGTCGTACCGAAGTAATCCAGAAGCTCGTTGGCG
>JAYRFD010001053.1:0-3063 GCA_041908565.1 Polyangia bacterium
CGCTTCGGTGGCGGGGCCGTACAGACCGTCGGCGGCGATCTTGTCGCTGGGGTTGTTGTGGTTCCACAGGCGCTGGAAGGCCAGCACGCCCTGGGCATCGGCGCCACCGGTGTAGTCGAAGTGCACGTCGTCGGCGGTGCCAAACCAGCGGAAGCCGTTGCTGGAAAGGATGCTCTTCCACGCCGAGTATTCCGACGTGTCGATGGCCAAGCCGTCTTCGTGGTTGCTGCGCCCAGGCTGCGCGGCCAGACCGACGCCACAGCGCCCCGTGCGATACCAGGAATACAGCATCCACTGCTGCGGCAGCGTGCGCAGCGTTGAATTCAGTGACAGTCGGCTGCGTCCGGTGGTGGCTCGCTTCAGGGCGGCGGCCGCGGGTCCCTGCAGGTACGGCAGAGCGGCGGCACCCAGCGACACGTTGGCACCGGTCAAGCTGCCCATCAGACCGGGGCGGATGCAGTTCATCTCGGCCGCGATCTGATCCGACAGGCCGCGGATCGACGCGGTGGTGCAGGCTCCTGATTCCATGGCGCCCTGCACGGTTCCCATCGCTGCGGTGGCCATGTATTCGGCCCAGGGCATGCGTTCGGCATACGGGCCCAGGTCTTCGCCGGCGCCGTCAAGCTCGACGCCGCCGCAGCCGAAAAGCGACACGGCCAGGCCCAGCGCGACCGCGGTGTTCGATGCCGTCTTGGCTTGGGCGATGAACGGAACTGCCTGGGTGAACGCTTTGGTTTGGGTGGGTCGTGCGCGCATGGGGGCCTCGTGGGTTTCTGGTCGGGATGGGCAATGGGCGGCTCGACTGCGTCGATGCAACGCGCGCCAGCCCTGTCATCCATCGCGTGGCTCGTTCCCCCTGCAATTGCATTGCATGTGCCACCTGGGCCGGGGCGGATGCTTCCTGTTTGTCGACGGAGCGAGCGCACGGCGTGGCGAGCCAGCTGGGGGAAAAGACCCCAGGCGCTGCAGGCTGTGCTCTGCAGGTGGGACTTGGCGTAAAGTAACCAGATCATGCGCGTTGCGCTGTTCGGCGGCAGCTTTGACCCTCCGCACATTGGCCATCAGCTGGCCTGCCTGTATGTGCTCGAGACGCACGACGTCGATGAAGTCTGGATGTTGCCCTGCGCGCAGCACCCGTTTGCCAAGCAGATGTCGCCGTTTGCGCACCGCGTGGCGATGTGCAGGCTGGCGGTGTCGTCGCTGTCGCGCGTGAAGGTCTGCACCATCGAAGAAGAGCTGTCGGGGCCCAGCTACACACTGCACACGGTGCGGGCCCTGTCGGCGCGCTATCCCGAGCATGAGTTTCTGCTGGTGATCGGCGCCGATCTTCTGCGCGAACGCGAGCGCTGGCATGGCGCCACCGAGCTTTGCGAGCGCGTGCGCTTCATCGTGCTGGGCCGTCGCCACATCGAAGGCCAGACGCCGCCTGCATCGCCGCCGACGACACAGGCTGTCTTGGTGCAGCCCCGCGATGTTCGCCACAGCGAGCCCCTGGACTTGCCGGCAGTCAGCTCGACGGCGGTGCGGAAGGCCTTGGCAGCGGGTCGGCTGCCGCATGCGTGGGTCAGCCGCCGCGTGCTTTCGTACATCCAAGAACACGCGCTGTATGTGTCGCGTCCCGAAGCCACGGCGGCAGCGTCGGATCCGGCCCTGCCGCCCCTAAAAAGCTGAACACAGCGTCGAGGAGACCGATGCGATTCGACAACCAAGAGCCGCTTTCCGTTCCGCCGCGTCCCGAGCGCGTGCTGGTGGTGGGCGCCGGACCCGTGGGCCATGCGCTGGCCGCCGCCTTAAGCGAGGCCGGCTTTCAGCTGCGTCACTGGTCGCGGGCTCGCGGTCCGCTGTGGGAAGAACAGGAAGGCAGTCGTCAGACGGCAGACATCGTCCTTTTGGCGGTACGGGACGAAGCGATCGCGCAGGCGGCTCGGTACATCGTCGAGCATGGGGCCGCGGGGAAGAACAGCGTGCTTCTGCACTGCGCGGGGGCGCTGCCTCCAGGCGAAGTGCTTTCCGCAGAGCGGGCGTTCGTGCGCGGCTGCGGCATGCTGCATCCCTTGCATTCGTTTGTCAGCGGCGAAGAAGTGGTGGCCACGCGGACGCTGCGCGGCGTCGTCTTTGCGGTGTCCGGTGACGAGGCAGGCCAGGCCGCGGCGCAGCTTTTGTGCGATGCATTGGGTGGTGTGGCGCTGCCCTTGGCGGGCGATCAGCAGGCGGCGTATCACGCGGCGGCGGTGATGGCGGCCGGGCATGTCGCGGCGCTGTTGGATGTCGCGGCGCATGTCTTGGCCAACATCGGCCTGCATCGACCTGACGCGGAAAAAGCGCTGGCGGCGCTGACTCGATCGGTGGTCGACAACATCGAACGCGTGGGTCTGCCGGCGGCGCTGACCGGGCCCTTTGCGCGAGGAGACGGTGCGACGGTGGCGCGGCACTTGGCGGGCCTGCAGGCCATCTCGGCAGAGGCGGAAGCGGTGTATCGCGCCTTGGGGCCCAGCGCGCTGGACCTGGCGTATCGCAAAGGCAGCGCCGACAACGCGGATCTGGATCGCTTGGCCGAGATCCTGTTTGCTCCGCCGGCCCGCAGCGATTCCAACCCTGGCCCACGTCGCGACTAACGCAGTGGCGCGCTTTTCTGTCATGCGTCGTGCAGGGACGAGCGTGGGTCTTTGGCTCGCGCTGTCGCCGTTTTTGTCGGGGGCCATTCAGGCGCAGCCAGCTGCATCGTCCGGTCCTGCCCCTGCGACGGACGCTGCACCTGCGAAGCCACCAGCCCGCCCTGCGACGGATGCTGCGCCTGCGAAGCCACCGGCCCGTCCTGCGGCGGCCGCGGGATCGGCTGCTGCTTCGACGTCTGCGTCGCCCTTTGCGGGCTTGGCACCTGCCACCGGGTCATCGCTGGCCACGCCTCCGTCTGCGAACAGCGGCATTGCTGGGGCGGCGTCGGGTATTGCGCTGTCGCCGACCTTTGGACCTTTGGCGCCGATTCCGTCTGCAGAGCGTCGCAACGTGATCCTGGTGCTGATCGATGGCGTGCGCATGCGCGACATCGTGGGTCGGGCGGTC
>JAYRFD010001054.1:0-5627 GCA_041908565.1 Polyangia bacterium
CCATGTCCAGCAAGATCTCAGAGACACCCAGCAGCGCCGCCGCTACGTGATCGTCATCTTCGGCATAGGTGCGCTTGTAAGTATCTAGGGCGCGCTGCGCCATGCTCAGCGCTTCTTCAAAGTACTCGTTGTAGAAAAGATGCTGCGCCAGCCGCCTTCGACTGTCCGCGGTCTGCGGATGCTCGGCGCCAAAGTGCGTCTCTAAGATCGCCAGGGCCCGTCGTTCGAGTGCGATCGCTTCGGCCCAGACGCCCAGCGGTTCCAGCACCAACGCCAACCGATGCAGGACGGCCACTAGCTCTGGACTGTTGGGGCCCAGCACCTTTTCGATCAGGCCAAGGCTGGCATCGAAGCGCAGCCGAGCCTGCGGGTAGCGACCTTGTGCAAAGTCGATGCTGCCGATCGCGCTTTCTAAGTTGGCGCGCTCAAGCTCATCACCGCCAAGTCGGCGCAAGGCGGCTTCGGCATGCTGCACCAGGCGTCGCGACTCATCCGGTCGTTCCATGCTGTAGCCGACCACATACACCAGCCCGATCCAGGCCTTCGCCGCGACGCGATCTTGCTTGCCGGCTTCGCCTGCCCACAGCGCTTGGTACAAAGAGGTCTCAGCCGCTGCGTGCTGACCAAGCGTCTGCTGGATCTCGCCCAGAAGCAGGTGGGCTTCAGCCGAAAGCGGCGCATGCGAAATAGAGTTTGCTTCGACGCTGATCGCGCTGGCGGCCTGCAGTGCTGGTTGGTAGTGCCCGGCCTGGTATTCGGCCCGCACTCTCGCCAAGCTCTGCTCCTGCGCGGCGATGCGGGCGCGCAGGCTGGGATCGGTCGGCAGTGGCGTTGGCTGCATTAGCTCACGGGAATCGCTGCAGCTACGCAGGCTGCTGATCGAGGGCGCCACGCGGACCGCGCGCTCGACCAGCGCCGCGTCCGACTGGGCATACAGCGCCACCAGTGCCTGCAGTGCCTGCCTCTGTTTCTCCAAGCACTGCATGCGCAAGTCCAGAAGCTCTGCCGATTGCTCGCCACGCAGGTGGGTTGCCTCGCAGGCCTCTGCATGCATGCGCAGCCACGCCTGGCTGTATGAATCCAGCGCCTGCGACACGCCTCGCCAGGCCGCTTCGGCATAGGCCACACCCGTCGCCAGAAATGCGCTTTGTACGCGCTGCCTTTGCGTGGGATCCCAGACTCCGTGCAGCTTGGCCGACGCATCGGGGCACGGCGGCGGACGGACGGGCGAGCGGGCCAGCGCAGCCGCAGAAGCCGCCAGCAGCAGCACCCCAAAGACGACCAGCGCGCGTAGCTGCCACGCGACCGGCTCGCGCCCCAGCGCGGCCAGCAGCGCATCCATGGATGGCCAGCGCTGCGCCGGATCTGCCTTCAGTCCCCGCAGCACCACGCGCCGCAGCCACGCGGGAACGGACTTCTTGGACAGCGGGCGCACGGCACCGTGGACCATAGCCTGCTCTAGCTCTGGCAGCGTCGACCCTGCGAACGGTCGTTCACCGTACAGCGCTTCGTAAAGCGCGATGCAGAAGCCGAACTGATCGCTCTTGGCATCTGCTTCGCCGCCGCGTAGCTGCTCTGGCGCCATATAGGCCGGCGTGCCCAGCAGCGCTCCGGTGCGCGTAAGCTGCGAAGCCAGAAGCGGCAGCGGTCCGAGGGAGTCAGGCAGCTCTGGCGTGGCCTCGGCTTCTGTGATGACGCGCGCCAGTCCGAAGTCCGTCACACGCACCCGTCCATCGTTGCCAACCAGCACATTGTCCGGTTTGAAGTCGCGGTGGACCACGCCCTCGTGATGTGCGGCAGCCAGGCCGCGACCGGCTAGCAGAAACAGCGACAGCACCTCGCGCCACGAGCGCTGTTCCGACTGCCGCAGCTTCTGGCCCAGCGTCTCGCCCAGCACAAGCTCCATGGCGACGTATGCTCGGCCTCCGAACAGACCGACGTCGTGAATGGTGATGACGTTGGGATGGGCCAAGCGCGCCATGATGCGCGCCTCGCGATCGATCCGCTCACCGGCAAACCAGCTGAGCTTGGGATGCAGGATCTTCAGCGCGACTTCCCGTTCCAGTCGGGGATCATGCGCGGCGTAGACGATGCCCATGCCGCCCGCACCGACGATGCGCCGCACCACATAGCGTCCGACGCTGGCCCCCGGCGACAGAGTCGGCGTAAGCACGCTGAGCACGCTGACGGGGGCGTCTGACTGCGAGTTCGTCAACGGCGAAGATGTGCTTCCCGTGCGCCCGCGCGCCACTTCCGCTACCGCGGATCGACAGTCTGGGCAGACGTCGATGTGTGCTTCAACCTCTTCGCTGTCCGCGGGCGAGAGCGCGCCTTCCACAAACTGCGCGATGCTCTGCTCGCTGGGGCAGTCCACGATTTCTGACTATATCGCGGGGCGGCCCAGCATCGGCGTCGACGCGCGCAACCGAGCGCAGACTTTTCTTTCCCGCATGCAAACCCTTGGGATCATTCTGGAAAACTTTTCGCTTCGTCACAGGCCAGTCATCCGCTTGCGTACCGGATGAGGTCTTTCGACCATCGATGTCTGCCGGTCGGTGTCGAATGCGTGCGTTCGTCAGGCGATTTTCAGAGCCACGTGTGGAGTGGCGTGGAATGGAGATGAGAAGTGGCCGCTGCCAACCGCGGAGCTGCATGGCGGCGCGCCGCATGTACACGCGTACG
Source organism: Polyangia bacterium (assembly GCA_041908565.1). GTDB lineage: Bacteria > Myxococcota_A > Polyangia > Palsa-1104 > JAEUJZ01 > JAEUJZ01. The sequence continues at coordinate 2,683 of JAYRFD010001054.1, forward strand.
CGATCAGCGCAGCGTTCCTCGACCGGCTCGTCGATAGCGATCTGCGATGTCGCGTAGCTCGCTTTCGGAAAGTGACACTTCCTTCGCGGCCTCGCCCGCTTGCGAGGGATCGAGGATCAGTCGTGCGATGGCACGTTCCAGCTGATCGCTGCGCGCGTCTTCTTGCGGGGGCGCGCCAACCAGCCGCTCCATCAGCGCCATCGGATTGTTCGCATCGGACGGGCGCTGCAGGTTCGCAACCAAGGGGGCAGGTTTTGGCCCACTGGCGGCTGCATCCGGTCGGGCAAGGGACAGCCGCGCGGCGGGATCACCCAGCACAACATAGCCGGCCAGATCCTGGCGCTGCATCCACAGATAGGCGCGACGGGCATCGATCTTGGGGTTCGGCGCTGCGGCGCCAGCGCGAGCCAAGCGGTCATAGATCGTCGCTAGCTCTGAGTTGGTGGCGCCCAAGGCCAGCATCAGGGAACGGAACGCCGTGCCCACTCGTTCGCCGCGCAAAAGGTCCGTCACCACTTGCACGAAGCGAGCAGGGCGGTCCACTTGCTCACCGGTGTCGAGCTCACTGAAGCTGTAACTCCACGCCAGATCGATATGCCCGATTACGGCCAGGGGGCCATCGGGATTGCTCAGCACGGCCTGTGGCAAGGCGGCGACAAACGGGCGCTCGCCGGACTGCGGCAACGATCGCAAGACCAGATCCAGATCTTCGGATGGCTCGCCGCTTTGCCGCAGGCTGTGCAGCCAGTGGTGATAGCTGCTGCTGTCCGGGGTGCCGGCGCCAAAGCAGGCAAACATGAACCAGATGCCACCGGGCAGGAACGCTCGCGACGCGACATCGGCCCCCAGCAGCAGACCATCTGGGAAGACCAGCCCGCCCTGACGGCGACGCTGGTCTGCGGTGCTCTTCCAGCCGCGCCGCGGTGTTCCGCCTCCGTGGCTCAGCGAAAACAGCACGGCTGGATCGGCGCTTGCGGCCCCGCGCAGCAGATCGTCGCGCGATGGCGTCACGCGATCGCCGGCATCCAGCACCGCGCTGGCTTGCAGCTTGCGTTCAAGCACCTTGCGCTGGGTCATCGCGACCCCTGGCGCCATCAGCGCTTGATAGCCGACCTTGGTTGCCTCGGTTCCGTCGTGAACGGAATGAAAAATCGCGCGCGCTGGCTCGCTGCGCTGGGCTCCTTGTTCATGGCGCACGACTTTTTCGGCGTAGGCGCGATAGCCCTCCAGGTCGTCAAAGGCCAAGCGTCCGACAAAGCCATCGATGCTCTGCACTTGCTGAATCGACAGCGGGACCTGATCCAGATTGCCCAAGATCAGCTGATAGCGTGGCAGTGCTTCTCGCGTGTCTTTGCCGGTGTCGAAGTGCTGCTTGCGCCATAGCGCCGCTTCACTGTCCGTCGCTTTGGCGGGAGCGCGATAGATGGCGATCGGTGCATCGCCCTGCTGCCGGCGGCGCTGTGCAACCAGCGGCGCGATGCGATCGAGCAGTGCATCCCCTGCGTCGCCTTCCGGCACGATCAGTCCCCAGCGCTGCTGCGCAAGGTTGCTGGCGTCTCCGCCTTCATTCCACAGGAGCTTGGGCAGCGGTCCACGCGCCAGCAAGTTCTGCCGCTGGCTGGTCTTTTCGTTCAGCCCTTGGGAAAACGCTGGAGTTCCTGTCTCGGCATCGGCCAGCAGCAGGCCAAGTCCCTTGGGACCCAGCACTGCGGAAGCACCGCGACCCGCGGTCATTGCGGGCTTCCCGCAGCCTTGACCAGCGCACTGTGATGGGTCACCGGCGCGCTCTGTTGCCACTCAATCAGCGACAGCTTTGCCCCCGCTTGGTCCGGCTGTTCTTCAATCAGTGCAGCCGTAAAGCGCGTGAACAGCGGAACCATCTCGCCGCGCTGCGGATCCAGCTGCGGGTTCTTGCGCGCCAGGCTCAAGAAGTCAGCCCATACCTCGTCCGATGCATCGCTGGGCGGCAGCTGAATCAGACGAATCCATGTGCCGGTGTTCAGGTAGCACAGCGCATCGCGCTGGCGGAATCGTGCGGCGTGCGTGTGTCCGAACAGGACGGCCTGCACGTTGAACTTCTGCGCCAGCCGCTGCGCTTCGTTCCACTCGTTCTCCTCCGGCTCAAGGGCATAGAAGCGCTGTCCTTCGTCTTTCGCCAGGCTGCGTTGCGCTTTGGCATAGGCGCGCAGGCCCGTGCGGAACAGCTTCTGCTGCGCACTCTGCAGGATCTCAAGATCGAAGCCAAAGTGCTGTCCTTGACCGGGGCTCGACGAAAACATCGCCTGCAGCGTGGCGCGCTCGTCCTCGTCCAGATCGGCCTCGGCGATGGCGGCGCTCAGGCCCAGATCCTCTTCGTCATCGCCCGGCGCAAAGGTGGATGGCCCGCGGCGCTGCTGCTTGAGCTGCCACAAGAGCTCGATGCTCGATCCCTTGAACACTTCCTTCACGGCGGTTGGACTGACCGCCATCGCCGTCAGCACGCCGCCGTGGAAGTCGGGCTTGATCAGATCGATCAGGCGCAGCCCATACTGCCGCTTGAGCGGATTCATCAGCGTCTTGACCAGCCGCGATCCTGGAGCGTAGGCATAGTCGCTGGCGTTGGCCGCCGGCGGCGCGCCGGGACCGGGCAGGTGCATATAGTCGACGCGATTCCATGCGTCGCTCTGTTCGCCGTGCGTGATCAGAAGGCGGGCGCCGCCCATCGACAACACCGCGGGCTGATCGCCGCGCTCGAAGTGCAGCTTGGCCGCGATCTCGGGCGGCTGTCCCAGCGCCGATCGCAGGCAGGCTTGCACACCGGGCAGGGCCAGCTCGATATCGTGATTGCCCAGCCGAATGATCGCGTCACCGCCTGCGGCCAGGAAGTCACCCAGCGCCCGCATGCAGCTTGCCGTTCCTGCGTGTGAACAGATCTTCTGCGCTTGCTCCACGGCTCGCGCTTCATC
>JAYRFD010001055.1:0-2237 GCA_041908565.1 Polyangia bacterium
GAAGCGGGGTCCGGCCAAGCTGCAAGATGCAATCGAACTCTGCAGTGGTCACCGGCACCACCGACAGCCGACTGCGGCGCAGCAGGTTGATCTGCTGCAGGCGCGGTTCCTTGCGGATGTCGTCCAAGGCGACCGGCTTGTGAAGGGCACAGACCGGCGCGACATCGACCACCGACCAGTCGCCGCCTTCGCCACCGTTTTTTGGATCCGCCGTCGGGTCGGCATAGGCCGTCGTGATCACCGTCGCCACGCCGACCACCGCCTTGCCTTCGTTCGAGTGATAGAACAGCAAAAGATCGCCATTTTGCATGGCCCGCAGGTTGTTGCGCGCCTCGAAGTTGCGGACGCCGTCCCACATGGCGCGTCCGTCGCGCAGCAGGTCGGCGAACGAAAAGACGTAGGGCTCACTCTTGACCAAGTAGTAGTTCGGCATGACCGATCACCCATCACCGCAGCGATGCGGCTGCGGAGTCTTCGCAGAATCCATCGCAGGCGGCAAGGTCCAGATCGAAGCGAGCCCTCCGCGAAGCCAGCCAGTGGACGGGCTCGCCAGCCAGAAGCCCCAGACCCGCAGATGTTGCGCAGCGGGCAGGATCGAACGCGTATCCTGAGCATCGACCTTTCCATCGGATGCCGATGCTTCGCCTGCGTGTGCCACGTTATCTGCCGGATCTGCCGCTGCCCGCCTATGCCTTCGTCCCGGGACTGTGGCCGCATCCGCACAAGCCAGGTGGGCACGCGCACGGCCAGGCGCCCGTCGAAAGCGCGGTGCTGGATGCTGCGCAGCCGCGGCTGTGTCGGGCGTTTCTGCGCGGCCTGGATCTATTCAATCACGGCTATTACTGGGAAGCGCACGAGTCGTGGGAAGCGCTGTGGCGCGATGCGCAGGACCCGGCCACAAAGGCGCTGCTGCAGGGCTTGATTCGCCTGGCCGCCGCCGGAGTGAAGCTGCGACAAGGGCTTGCGGAAAACGTGCGCAGCCATGCCGACGCGGCGCGGCGCTTGTTCCGCCAGGCGCAAGAGCGGGCGGGTTCACCGACGCTGTGCGGCCTGGGTCTGGCGAGCCTGCTGGCGCTCGCGGACCAGGTGATCGCGCAACCTGCACCCCGCGATGCACAAGACACCGTCGCGGTGCGGGTCGTCTTTGCGCAGCCGCTGCGGCTGTCTTGATGGTCTGGGTTAAGTCGCGATCCGTCTTGGTTCCTCTCGGTTCGTCTTGATTCCTGCCAGCTCGTATTGAGCGATTCGCTGTGCGACCGGTCTTGCATGGATCGCGCCCCAGGCCATTTTTTCGACGAAGAAACCGCCGCGACTTTTTTCTGCGCAGGGGCCGGCGAAGTCACTACATTTCGCCGCCATGTCATCGCCCGAAAACCGCTCGACGATTCCAGGACCCAACGGCCCAATCCCGTACACCCGCGACGCGCAGGGATACCCGACAATCGAAGCGCGCGACTTTGCCGAGGGGGCTTTTGCGCGCGGCTATCTGCACGCCACCGATCGCCTGATCCAAGTGCGCATCGGCCTGGCCTTTGCGGCGGGACAGGCGCTGTCGATCTTGGGCGATGTGCCGCTGGCGCGCGCCATCGATCGGTCGGCCCACTTGCACGGCCTGTGTGACGGACTGGATGAACAGGTCGGCCTGCTTTCGCCGTCGGCGCGGTCGATGGTCGATGCGTACTGCGCGGGCTTCAACCTGGGCACGCAGGCGCGCGGCTGGCCGCTGATCTTGCGCTTGATCGGCATCAAGCCCGTCGATTACCGACCGGTCGACATGCTGGCCTTGTTTCGCATGCTGTGCTGGTTCGGCTTGTCATCGCTGCAAGAGTGGCCCGAAGCCGTGCTGGCGCAGCTTGTCGCGACCGGCGCCAAGTCGGATCTGCTCGATCTGCTTTTGGGCGACGCGCTGCAGCCCGGAGAGCTGGCCGCGCTGCCCAAGCTGACCTGGCCAACGGAGCACGATCCGTTCGCCGATCCGACGGTCGGCGCGGCGTTTGGTGGATCGAATGCCATCGTCGTGGCCAAAGAAAAATCAGGAACGGGTGGCGCGCTTTTGTGTGCCGATCCGCACCTGGAAGTTGGGCGCATTCCACCTTTGCTGTATGCCTCGCACACGGTGTTTCCCGACGGTGGATACCTGCAGGGCATGGAAGTGCCGGGGCTGGCCTGGCCCAGCTTTGGTCGCACGCCGCGCGTCGGCTGGACGTACACGTATGCGCACGTCGATGTCATGGACA
>JAYRFD010001056.1:0-4852 GCA_041908565.1 Polyangia bacterium
GGTGGCTGCGGACCCTTCATGCCGGGGCCTCCGCCGGGACCGGCCAGACCAGCCAGGTTCGGCGGCTGCGGACCCTTCATGCCGGGGCCTCCGCCGGGACCGGCCAGACCGGCCAGGTTCGGCGGCTGTGGACCCCCGCCAGGACCTGCAAAACCGGCCAAGTTCGGCGGCTGCGGACCCTTCATGTTAGCCCCTGCAAAGTCCATGGTGGGCGGCTGCGGACCCAGCTTGCCCGGAACCGCACCGGGCCCGGCCGACGCAGGGTTTGGCGCAGGAATCGCGGCCGGCGACGTAAACGGCGCCCCCGGACCAGACCCACGGGGTCGCTGGGACGCACCCGTCATGTCGTTGATCTGCGCACCGGCCGCCATGCCCCAGCCCGTTGGCAGAGCCTGGATGGCCGCTTCGCGAACCAGCGCATCTTCGTCGTTCATGCCGGACAGCAGACGTTCGATGCTGGCTGGCGACGGTGTCTCGCCCGGCAGGGCCGATGCCAGCATGGCGCCAGCGCGCACAAACGGATCGTGCTCGCTCGCCAGCGCATCCAGGACACGCTCTTTCTGCTCATCGTCGATCTGCATGCGCGAGTCATAGGACGCCACGCGCTCTTCCAAGATTGGCACGACGCGCGACATCAGCTCTGGATCACCGGCCGCGATCAGCGCTTCGATGGCCGACGATCGCGATACTTTGTCCTGATCGAACAAGCGAGCGCGATGGGTGCGAATCACGTCGCCCATGCCCATCAACGACAGGACATCCAGCATGTGATCGACCAAGCGATCCTGGCGTTTCAGCAGCACCAACGACAGAAATTCCAGGGCAGGGCCAATGACGAAGCCACACAGCGCGCGATACACAGCGCGCAGGTCTTCGATGCGCGCCAGCAAGTCTTCGACGGTCTGACGGTGACCGCCGCCCTTGCCTGTGATCTCGTCGACGATGCGGCCGTGAACATCGGGGGCTACGCCGTATTCGCGGCGCAGGTTGTCGATGTCGCGCTTGTTGGCACCGCGCAGAAGCAGCGTGCGCAAGGCCAGGCGATACCCTTGTTCTTGCAGGCGCTCTTCGGCGGACACTGCGACGTTGGGATCGAACAGCTGACGATCGCTGATCTCTAGCTGGGCCAGCACCTTTTCGTGATCGGCGTCCGAGATGTTGAACTGCGCTCGCACCTGCTCGATGATGCGCAGCTCGGTGCGCGTGATCACACCTTCGCTCATCAGCTCGCGAATGGTATCGGCGTAGACGCGCAGGCCGACTTCCTTTTCTTGTTCCTTGCGCTTGATGACGTAGAACGCTTCGCGCAGATCTTCAGGCGGCTTTTCATCCTTCCACTGCCAGCGAGCCACGAAGCGCTTGGCGAAGCGCTCTTGCACGGCTTCGTCTTCGCGACGGTGGAAGCGGCGCAGGAAGAACCAAGAAGACAGCGTGATCGACAGGAAGGCCATGACGTATGGACCCACCTGCGTGCCCGCCAGATAGATGCGTCGCCAGGTCGGTTGGCCAGCGAACAGATAGAAAATATTGAAGGCGACAAACGCGGCGATCGACAGCGTGTAGTGCATGCCACGCTCGTCGCCGTAGCGCTTGCGCAGGAGGCGCTCGAGCGCGAAGAACACGGCCCACGAGACCAAGGTTGGCAAGGCCAGCGCGATGTAGACCGCGACGAATTTGGGAACCCACGGAGCAAAGAAAAAGCCGGGGCCGAAGAAGTTCTTCCACTCGTTGGGCTCGCGCGTCCACACGCCGCTGAAGTAGTAGTCCCAGGTGCCGCGCACCGCCCAGAATGCCCAATAGAACGCGAACACCAGGCCAGGCCAGCCATAGGTCGCGATGCGCCGCGACAGGATGTCTTTCTCTTTCCAGTAGCCCATCTCGACGTCGATGTCAGGGCAGTGACGCTTGCAGGCCGTGCACTTCTTGCACTGCGAGTTCTGCGCCTTGGCGCCCGGCCCCATGCCGCTGGGTTCGAGATAGACCTTTTCGATCAGGCCAATCGGGCAGAGAAAGTTGCACCAGGTCTTGCCGGTGAAAATGAGGCCGGTAAGGAAGGCGGCGATCAGAACCAAGAGCAAGAAGATGCTCAGGAAGACGCCCGAGCCATTGGTGGCCAGCATGCGCACGCCGAGGCTGAAGTACATCACGGCGAAGATCACCACGTAGCCCCAGCGTTCGAACCAGGGCGGCAACCGACGCTGCTTGGCGCGCGGGATGCGGGCCGCGAGCTTGGTGAACACCGCAATCGGGCACACTTTGCGCCAGACGTAGTAGCCAAAGACGATCATGAACATCGGCGCAAACGGCAGCCCCATCGTCCAGAAGATGCGCGTCGCTCGCAGGTAGCGACTGCCCACCGGATCGTCGACGAAGTGGTGCGAATACAGGTAGCGCGCCAGCGGGCCGTCGAATAGGCCCAGCACCACGATGATCAGGTAGATGGCCACGAAGGCACGGCGAACCAGGGGCTCGATCGTTTCCTCTGGCGCTGCGCTGGCCGGACGCGCTTGCGAGGCATCGGCTGCGACCTTGCCTTGTAGGACGGGTAGCTTGACCAAGTCACTCCTCTGAGCAGAGCGATGGTATCACGCGCCGTCGTGCGGGCTGCGGAAAACCTGGATGCAAATTCGGTCGCAGGAGGCGCCTGTTCCAGCCCGAGCGCGATCCGATACGGGTCCGCCTGACCCGTGTGGCCCCCTGTGGTTGAAGCGCCCGCCTGCCGGCTTCAAGGTCGCAAGCGGCGCCGTTCTGGGTGACGTTCTGGGGTGACATTTAGGGGCTTCCGGTCCGGCATCCATTGGGTCCCGCGTTGCCGACTTCTGGATGCGTTCTTCCCGCTGCCTGCCGGCTGCCTGCCGGCTTTCTTTCCGCCCCCAGAAAGGACGCGCGCGCGGTACAATCGCCACACGATGAAAGACATTTATGAAGCCATTGAGCGTATGAGCGCGCAGCTTTCGTACCGTCTGGAACGGGTCGCGCAAAAGAAGGGGTTTGCAGTCCACTACTCTGGCTACAACCTGTGTGCTCCCAGTGGTCAGATCGTAAAGGTGTTTCACTCTCTGGTGCACTTGCCCAGGGGCTATGGCGCCAGCTTTGTTCCGCGTCCGCAGCCCGAGCCCGATGGCGAGTCATGGCACATCGACATCCGTCGCAACGACGGCGTGTCGCGTTCGGCTTGGCTGCAGGGCCTGACGATGCGCAAGTCGCCGGCCGGCGAAGAAGAAGAATGGACGATCTACATGGGCGGCGAGCCGCTGCACGCTGAGCGCATCGCCCATCTGTATTCCGAGCTGGAAAAGCCCGGGCCGTCTGGCCTGCACTTGGCGATCACGCGCATGTGGATCATGCGCTTCGGCCGCATGCCTTTCGAGCTAGCGCAGGCGCTGGAGAGCATCACGCACGTCGATCACTTGGATCTGATCTATGACGCGTTGCTGGATCAGCGAAAGCGAGCGCTGATCGAAGAGCTTCTGCACAACCCGCCACCTGCCCACAGCCCCGCCCGCCACCTGGCCAGCCTGCCCCGCGACTAAGATCGAGCGCCCCCAAAAAGCGCCCGCGCAAAAATGCCACAACGGCCACCTAACCCGCTAAGATCCATGAGGATCCGCCCGTCAGCCGATGGTTGACCGGAAGCCGCGCATAAAGGAGACCTTTGCGCTCTGCTGAAAGTTCCTCGTCGTCGATTCTGCCCTACACCCTCGCTCGTAGCCTGGTGCCCCAGGCGGTTGCGCTACGTCGTCTGCATCCCCTGCGCTTGCAAGACAAGGGGCTGTTCGACGAGCACGTTCGCATGGTCGGCGTGCCCTACAGCGACTTCAGCTTCGCCAACAACATCTGTTGGTGCGCCGAGCAGCAGTTCTTCTATCAGCTGATCGAAGGCTGCTTCTGCCTGTTCGCGCTGCGCGATGGCGAGCTGTCGATGGTGCTGCCTCCCTTGGGTCCGGAAGCGCAGCAAGCCGCAGCGGTGCGGGCGGGCCTGTATTTTATGGCCGAATCGAACCCCAACCAAACCGGGATTATTCGATACGCGCACAAAGAACTTCTAAGCACGATTTGTCTGTATTCTGCCAACGGCGAACTGCCGCCCGAATATGAAGTTGAAGCAGAGCGACCGGATTACATCTATCGCACCGTCGATCTGGTCCAGCTTCATGGCTCTGGATTGAAATCGAAGCGCAATGAAATCAATCAATTTTTGCGCGCCCACCCCAGCGCCAGCTTGCGGCCCTTGATCCCTGATCTGCATGACGCGGTTCTGCAGCTTAGTCAGCGCTGGCTGGAGTGCCGCACCGAACACAACGACGAAAACTACGCCGAGCTAGCCCACGCCGAGCTACGCGCCATTCATTACACGCTGGAAAACTTCGCGGCCCTACAGGTGGAAGGCTGCTGCCTGATTGTCGACGACAAGGTCGAAGGCTTCGCCATCTATGAACGGCTGCCGCAGGGGGGCGCGCACGTCCTGTTTGAAAAGGCGACCCGCATGGAAAAAGGCGCTGCGCAGTACCTATTCCGCGAATACTGCCGCACGCTGCAGGACTGTGCCGAAATCACCACTGGCGACGATCTGAACCTGGATGCTCTGCGGCGCTGCAAGGAAAGTTATCGACCAATCCGTTTGGGCGAAAAAACAATGCTGCGCCTGCGGTTATCAATATAATTTAATTGATTATCTTTTCGACGCGAATCGCATCCATTCCGTCCGAATAATAATCTTCGTACGTGCCAATTACGCAGAAGCCGGCTTTCTGAAAGGCGGCAAGCGATGCGGCATTGTCGCGGCGGATCTCGGCGCGCAGGCGGCTGCAGCCAAAGGCCCGCGCCGTCGGCTCGGCCGCGGCCAGCAGCA
>JAYRFD010001057.1:0-3484 GCA_041908565.1 Polyangia bacterium
CGGCCGCAACGCCAGCGTCTGACGTGTACAGCCTGGGCCTTGTCGCCGTCGAGCTTCTGATCAACGAAGCCATCCCCACGCTGGCTGTCGCACCGCCCACATCCAAGGGGAGTCCTGTCGCCGTCGATCGGCAAGCGGCCGAAGCGCGTCTGGGACAGGTTGCGGGACTGCCCGTTGCCATCGCCAAGCAGCTGGTTCAAGCGCTGCACCCCGATGCTACGCAGCGCCCCAGCAGCGAAGCCCTGCGCGCTGCATTGGCTGCTTATCTGCCCGATCCGGCGACGCCGGGCCCCATTCGGCGTGAAACAATCTGAAACAATCTGAAACATTGTGAAACATCGTGGCGTCAGCGACCTCGGGCGACCACTGGGACCGCCGGCGCGCCGCCGGAAATCGACAGATGCGCGCGCCAATCGCCGCCCGCACGACATGGCATGGGCATTGCTGTTTCATGGCGCAGGCACTGAGACTCCAACCATCCGAGGCCCCCATGCGAGTTCACAGCTTCTTCGATCCGCCGACCTTCACCCTGACCTATGTCGTGTTCGATCCAGACAGCCACGATGCGGTGGTCATCGATCCGGTGCTCGACTACGACCCGCTGGCCTCGCGCGTGTCGCTGCAGTCGGTTGAAAAAGTGGCGGCGTTTGTCCGCGAAAACGGCCTGCGGCTGCGCCACGTGCTGGAAACGCATGCCCATGCCGACCACCTAAGCGGCGCGCAGTACCTGAAGCGGACGTTCGGAGCCGGTGTGTTGATCGGCGAACGCATCACCGAAGTGCAGGCCGTCTTCAAGCACATCTTCGGTCTGCCCGACAGCTTCCGCACCGACGGCAGCCAGTTTGATCGCCTGCTGGGCGATGGGCAGGAGCTGCAGGTCGGCACGCTGCGCGTATCGGCCATTCACACGCCGGGCCACACGCCGGCCTGCTTGACGTACAAGCTGGAAGACGCGGTGTTCACCGGCGATTCACTGTTCATGGAAGACTACGGCACCGGGCGCTGTGACTTTCCGCGCGGCAGTGCCGAAGCGCTGTACGACTCGATCCACGAAAAGCTGTACGCGCTGCCGGACGAGACCCGCGTCTTCGTCGGCCATGACTACATGCCCGGCGGTCGCGCCGTTCGCTTCGAGACCACCATCGGCAAGAGCAAGCGCGAAAACGTCCAGCTACGCCAAGACACCAGCAAAGAGCAGTTCGTCACCTTCCGACAGAGCCGCGACAAGACCCTCAGCGCCCCGCGGCTTTTGTTCCCCAGCGTGCAGGTCAACGTCGCCGCCGGTCACTTGCCGGGCACCGATCCCAACGGCATCCGCTACCTGCGCATCCCCTTGAACTTGGGCCACCCCGTCAGCGATGACGGCACCCCGATGCAGATCGAAGCACAGGGATAGCCTTCCTCGACGGCATCGAGGCTGGCAGCGAGCCCCTTGTGCGGACCTGGCGCTCGCCCGAAGATGAGCCATGTCTCGGATGGCATCGGTCTGCCTGTGGGGTGCGCTGTGGCTGGCACCTGCTGGGGCCGCGGCCCAACGCCCGACGCTCAGCTCATCCCCCCCGCCGCCTGTCGCGTCGTCGCCTACGCCCGTCGCGACATCCCCGACGCCCGCGGTGCCGTCCCCGGCGCCCGTCGCGACATCCCCGACGCCCGCGGTGACGTCCCCGACGCTCGATGCGTCGCTCTCGGCGGTCTCGCCAAACGAACAAGAGCGACCCGGCAGCCGTTTGGCCAAGCCCATCGAGCCGCTGGCCTGGGGTCTGCGCGGGGACTCGCGCCTGCGCTTCGAAGCCAGCATCGGCCCTGCCCTCGTCGGCGTTTTTCCGCAGAACCCCGCGCCGCCCGATCCGTCCAGCGTGCCACCGCCCGATCCGACGTGGATGCCAGCGCCCACCACCTGCGGCGTCGGTGGGCAGATCACCCTCGGCATTCGTCACGTCAGCAAGTATCGGCCGATTGGCGACAGCTTCTTCTGGAAGCTGGTCAAGATTCCCGTCATTGGCTGGCTGCTGTTTGCCCCCCTGGTGCCCATCGCTCTGGTGCAGTCCAGCGTGGTGTCTGGCGATCAGGTCGGTCTGGATCTGCGCTTCGCGGTCCTGGGCCCCTGCGGCGCCGAAGGGGTGCGCTACACGCTGGGGCTGCGACCGGTGCTGCGCGTCGGACGCGACGACAGCCGGGTCCGCCTGCCGTCGATCTTGGGCATGATCCTGCCCGAGCCCATGCTGATCTTGGAAGCCAACCAGACCCCGCAGTTTGAGCTGGGCTTTCTGCGCCTGCCGATCGCGGTGCTGTTGACCCCCCGGCTGGGGATCGAGGTCGAGCCGAGCCTGGGCTATCGCTTGTCGTATGTGCCCAGTCTGCCCTCCTCCATCACCTTGAACCTGGGCGTCGGCTTGGTCTTGCGATAAGTCGCTTGACCCGCCCGGCCATTGCTGATATTTATTTTATTTACATAAATCATGAAATCCATCATTCATCATCGTTACGGTGGTCCGGAAACACTTGAATTTACCGATGCAGCACAGCCGAGTCCCGGCCCTGGACAGCTGCTTATCAAGGTACACTGCAGCAGTGTCAATCCCATTGACTGGAAGCGAGCCAGCGGTGCCATCCGGCTGTACAGTCCGGTTCGCTTTCCCGCCACTCCTGGATACGACATCGCCGGGACCGTGGCAGCGCTTGGGGCTGGCGTATCGGGCTTTGCGGTGGGGCAGCGCGTCCATTCTCGCATCGGCGAACGCGAAGGCGGCGGCTATGCCGAATACGCCGTCGCGGGCGTCGATGTCAGCACCGCCATGCCTGACAGCATGGACTTCGCCCAGGCAGCCGGGCTGCCGCTGGCCGGCATGACCGCGCTGCAGGGCCTGCGCGACGCCGGTCGCCTGCCCCTTGTAGGCGCCAAGGGACGCGTGCTGATCGTCGGTGCCTCGGGCGGCGTCGGGCACTTGGCGGTGCAGCTTGCCAAGTCCTGCGGAGCCCATACAAGCGGCGTGTGTTCATCCCGCAATGTCGATTTTGTGCGTGGATTGGGGGCCGACGCTGTCATCGAATATGACAAGCCCGATCCATACCGCGGACAGGATCCTTTTGACCTAATCTATAATTGCGTATCTGGCGATCCTGGCCCTTGGCTGCCACTTTTGCGCGATGGCGGAATCTATGCGTCGTGCATGCCCAGCCCAATGACATTTATCCGCGGATTCGCCAATCCGTTTTCCAAAAAGCGGGTATTGGCGGTCATGTTGAAGCCCAATGCCGCCGACCTGCGAATCCTCGATGGGCTATTTGAACGCAAGGCGCTGCGCGTCGCCATCGACAGCCGCTTCCCGCTGGCCGACACACGCAAAGCCTGGGAGCGATCCCTAAGCGGTCGCGCCGTCGGCAAGATCGTGATCGACGTCGCATAGAAGCACGCGCACTGCGGCGGCGGCAGCCGCGCCCATTTGGCGAGCAGTGCCGGCCCACAGTGTCCCACCAAAACTAG
>JAYRFD010001058.1:0-8495 GCA_041908565.1 Polyangia bacterium
ACGGGACCATCATCGAAGCCGCCGAGTGGGTGCGCGAGAAAAGCGACCGCTTCGCTGTCGTCGAGTGGTCTACGCGCGGAGGGCTACTTGCTTGGCGATACAAGCCTATGAGGACGGCGAAAGCGGCATTGTCTGCGCTGAGCGTGAATTAAAAATTAATTCAGACACACCCACCTAAAATCGTACCTTGCCGCATATCGCCTGTTGCACTTTGGTGGATAGGCGTTATGCTCCTGCCCATGGGTTCGATTTACGATCTTCTTGAGCAATATCCCGACGAGAAGGCGTGCGAGCGCTACTTCATTGAGAAGCGCTGGCCCAACGGCGTGTACTGCCCGAAGTCCGACTGCGAATCGAGTGACGTGTACGACTGCCACTCGGCGCGTCGGCTGAAAATGTGGAAGTGCCGGAAGTGCCAGCACAAGTTCACCGTGACCTCGGGAACGGTCATGGCGGGAACCAAGTTGCCGTTGCGCAAGTGGATGATCGCCTATCACGAGATGGGCAGTGCGAAGAAGGGGATCTCGTCGCGGCATCTAGCGCGCAAACTGAGTATCGGTCTGCGCCCGGCGTGGCACTTGGGGCACCGCATCCGCGCGACGATGGCGGACGACTCGCAGTTATTCTCGGGCACCGTCGAGAGCGACGAAGCGTACCTCGGAGGGCGGCGCAGACGGCACGGGCGGGGATACCGAGGGAACAAGGTCGCGGTGCAGACCATCATCAAGCGCGGGCAGGCGACGACTCGACGGGACCGCGACCTTGCGCGAGGGCATGAGTACAGCAAGGCTCAGACGGTCGTGCTGAATCCGACGGACAGCGTAGACGGTCGCACGGTCGGGGCGAAGCTGCGCAAGCACACGATTCCGAACAAGACCGTGCTCATGACCGACGAGAGCCCGATTTATGACGCGGTCGGGGATGTCTTCCGCGAGCACCACACCGTCACGCACAAGGCGCAGCAGTACGTGAAGCAGGAAGACGACGGGCATTTAGCGCATACGAACACAGCGGAAGGCTACTTCGGCAATTTCAAGCGGCAGGTGGACGGCACGCATCATCACATCAGCAAGCGCCACGCCCAGCGCTATGCCGAAGAACACGACCACAAGTACAACCACCGCAACAAGGACGACACCGCCATTGCCGAAGCGGCCATCGCGAACATGGAAGGCAAGCGGGTGAAGTTGTTCAAGTCGAAGGCGAGCGGCGGCGACTCGCTACTGCCCTACGCCCACGACGAACACCCCGACCACGGAACGGCTCGCGGAGCGCACGCAGCGCCACGTCGGGCAATCCGAGTCAAGCGGACCAAGAGAAGGTAGTCCGTGGATTCATGAATTAAAACATAATCCAGAAATGCGAAAGCCGCTGATGCTCGTAACATCAACGGCTTTCTCGCTCTGCCAGCCAGTCACCGGGTTGGTCATGACAGAACTGTCTTGAACCTAACCCTTGTTATCAATTAACGCAAGAGGAAAAGGACAAGACAAGATGAAGCCCGAATTTACACGCGAACAGGTTCAGAAAATGATAGACGAACTACTGTCACCTACAGCGCGGGCGGATTTCTTAGCGCAGCGAGTGAAACTCTGGCTTCCTGCCTTACCATTTCTGAGTACAAGAATCCATAACAGTGACCTGAATGGGGTTATCGTCAAGGGCAACAAAAAAGGCCCCAAGGTCGAACTGTGGATAACCGCCGACGGTCGGTTCTGCGAACTCGACACATCGGGAAAACCTGCATTCTGGTCTATCGCACTGGTTGTCTCTCGTTACGATGTAATAAAAGTTATTAACTCAGTAGAGGCAAAATTGCATGAAGCGACATTGAAGTTAAAACGCAGGTCAAGATCAAAGGCGACAAGGGCAACCGTTGTTGGCTAGTGCCCCCATGGAACCGTGGGCAAACATCCCGAAAGTTCCCGGTCACCCCTGGCATTCGCTTCCTGCGCCAGCACGGCGTCGCGTACGGCGAACACATGTACGAATACGAAGAACACGGCGGCACGCGGCACAGCGCCGATCAGCTGTCCGTGCCCGAGAGCTGCGTCATCAAGACCTTGGTCATGCAAGATGATCAAGGGCAGGTGCTGCTGGTCCTGATGCACGGCGATCGCGAGGTGTCGACGCAAGCGCTGGCCCGTCAGCTGGGTCGACGATCCGTGCAGCCCTGCAAGCCCGAAGTGGCCAGCAAACAGACCGGCTACCTGTTTGGTGGTACGTCGCCGTTTGGCTTGCTGCGTCCACTGCCGATCTATATCGAAGAGACGATCGTCGATCTGCCACGCATCTACATCAATGCCGGCAAGCGGGGCTGCTTGGTGTCGCTGTCCCCAGCCGAGCTTTTGCGGGTGCTGTCGCCCACCAAAGTCCACGTCGCGACGCGCTAGCCCAGGCTTTCGGGCCGGGTCCGCAGAGCCTGCGCCGCATGGTAGGATGCCGCATGCGCGAGCATCGCTTGCTGCCGATACTGACCGACGACGATGCAGCTCAGCTGCCGTTCTTCGGTTTGGATACGCTGTGGCTGCAGCTGACCGGCACGCTGTGCAACATCGCGTGTCGACACTGCTTCATCAGCTGCGGCCCCAAGGAAGATCGCGTACCGATGATGACGCGCGATCGCATCGAAGCGCTGCTGCTGGAAGCGCGTGATCTAGGCGTCAAAGAGTTCTATTTCACCGGGGGCGAGCCGATGCTGCACCCCGACTTCTTCGCCATCATCGAACGCACCTTGCAAGAGGGCCCCACGCATGTCTTGACCAACGGCATGTTGATCGATGACAGCGCGGCTTCCCGCTTGCGTGATCTGTTCGATCGGTCGCGCTATTCGCTGGACGTGCGCGTCTCGCTGGATGGCATGACCGCGGAAGAAAACGATCCGGTGCGTGGGCGCGGGACCTTTGCCGCGATCACGCAGGGCATTCGCTGCTTGGCGCAGGTGGGCCTGTCACCGGTGCTGACCGTCGTCGAGCACGCGGACGCGCTGCGGGTGACCGAGGCCCGCGTGCAGTTCCTGCAGTTCGCGCGCTCGCTGGGCTTGCCGCAGCCGCGCGTGAAGTTCCTGCCGCTTCTGCGCATCGGGCGCGAGGTGCGTCGCACCCAGGCGTATTCCGGGGATGACGTGGTCCGCGATCCACTGCCGCCGGATCTGATTCGTTCGTTGCAGTGCAATAGCTCGCGCTTGGCGACGCAGGATCACGTGCTGACCTGCCCGCTTTTGCTGGACGCGCCGGATGCCCGGCTGGGGCGCACGCTGACCGATTCGCTGCGTCCAATCCGCTTGCGCTGGTCGGCCTGCCACACCTGCGTGGCCGAAGGACTGTCATGTCGCACGTGAACCATCGCGTCGCGGTGTTTGGCGGCATCTACAACAACGCCTGGGCTCTGTCGGCTGTGCTTGATGATGCTGCAGCGCACGGCGCCAAAGATGTCTTCTGCCTGGGCGATCTGGGCGGCTTTGGCCCGCTGCCCGACCGCGTGTTTCCGGTGCTGATCGATCGCGCGGTCACCGTGATGCAAGGCAACTACGATCACTCGATCGGGCACGAGCTTGCGGACTGCGCCTGCGGTTACAGCGATCCGCGCGACAATCACTACGCGCGCATCTCGTATGCGTATACGCAGGCCAAGACCTCGCAGCGCTGGCTGCCGTATCTGCGGGACTTGCCCGCGTCGCTGAAGCGGACGTGGGGCGGCTATCGCGTGCACATGGCGCATGGATCGCCGCGGCAGGTGAATGAGTTCCTGTGGGAATCGACCAGCTCGGATGCGTTCTTGCGCCGCCTGCTGCGCGCCTACGATGCCGATGTGTTGTTGGTGACGCACACGGGCATTCCATGGGTGCGTCGCCTGCCGGCAGAGTTCGGCGGTGGCTTGGTCGTAAACGTCGGGGCCATTGGGCGTCCTGCCAACGATGGGCGCACCGGCGTCTGGTACGCCTTGCTGGACTTTCCCGTCGACGCTGCGCCGACCCCATGGACTGCACCAGCTGGCCAAGCGGTCGGCGTCACGCTGCGCTGCGTTGACTACGATGTCGAACGCCTGTGTGCGGACATGCGCGCGGAGTCTCTGCCTGACGAATTCATCGAGACCATTGCCACCGGCTACTGGACAACCTGTTTAGAGATCCTGCCGGCCAAAGAGCGCTCGACCGGGCGCTATTGATCGCTGCGAGTTGACGCTCGCCGAGCGTCGCACGCTGCAGGCGCTGCGCGATCAGCGTCGGGCGGTGCGCGGCTTGGATGCTCTGCGCACAAGACCACCGATCAGCGCGCCGATTCCCAGCAGCCAGGCCCATGCTGTGGCTGCTTCGTCCGCGCTGCGATGCGCGGACAAGGCGCAGCCGACCGATGTCGGCTCGGCGGTCTGCAGCTCGACAGAGCCCAAGCTGCACAGGTTCTTGGGGCGGGGTTGCCCACGCTGATCCAGACCTCCGACGGGCGCGCTGGCGCAGACGGTGGCATCGCCGCGACCGACGAGCGGACTGTTGCTGGCCGGAGTCAGCGCGGGTGACTGGTTGGCAACCGGCTTCACGCGCGGGCGCAGCGGTTCGGGGATCGCAGTCGTCAGAACGGCCGCACCCATCGTGATCAGCCCCGCTGTTAACAGGCCTCCGCCGATTGGGCCGGTCGTGTACAGGCTCAGGCACTGCGCCCCCGCCGTCGTGGATGGGACTCCCCCGACGCAGCTGCCGTTGATCGAAAGCGCACTGATTCCAGCGATGCCAAGCGCCAGACCCACTGCACCGATGCCGGCCCCAAGTCCGATGCGCCAGGCTGGGCGCGATCTTCGTTCCCAGACGATCTCGCCGTTGGCTCGAGTCTGTGCCGGAATCTCGACGGCCAGCTGCGTCGGTGCCTGCGCCGTGATGCCAAGCCGTCGATCGACCTGCATGCGGCCTGGCATGCGCAGCTGGACTTCGTAGCTTCCTTCCCACAGCGTCTGTTCAAGCGGGGTCAAGCCCAGGCGTTCCCAGCGATCGTTTGTGCGCAGCTGGACTTCCGCACCGACAGGCTGCGAGGTCAGGCGCAGCGTTCCGCGCGGGCGATTTTGCGCCTGCTGCAAAAGCTCTGGCAAGCGGGCTTGGATCAGCAGGCGAGCGACCTGGGCCGGGCCGGGCAGGGGACACGTGACCTGATTCGCGGCTGCCGGCTGCCGAACATCGACGCTGTACGCCGTCATCTCGATGTCCATCTCGGTGGCGCGCTGCGAAGGACTGGCTTGCACATGCAGCAGCAGATCCGCGCCGATGGCCCGGGCCAGGCTTTGCTGGCAGGGCAGCGTATCGACGCAGCCGCGCCGAGACGCATCGTGTACATGTTCCAGCGCGGCTTCACTGCGCTGCAGGGTGTAGTGCTCGCTGGCCATGGTCTGTTCCAGCGCTTGCGCCACACGCACCTGCGCTTCGCCCAGCGGTCCGCCATAGCGATCCAGCAACAACAAGCTGCGCGCGGCGTGCAGCACCAGGGAATGGGTCGCTGCTTGATGCTGCATTTCCATGGGGCGTCCTGGCTCGATCGAAACCTGTTCTTCCAGACGCTGTCCGTGTGCTTCCAGTGCGATCCGATGTGGGCCGGGCGACAACAGCAGCGGGCGGCCGAGCGGCAGAACAGAGACGGGATGTTGATCGACCGAGATCAGCACACCTTCGTCCCCCAGGATTTGCAGCGAGCCATGCTGGGGACGCGGCTGCGCCAGGATGCTCTCGGCTGCGCTGCGCTCTTCCGATTTGCTATCGCCCAGGCTGGGATTGGCCAGATAGCGACGCATCAGATCGTGCGCGTCCAGCGTGCGACCATCCGCCACCGCCCCCAGGTAATACAGCACGATCGGACGTGGGCGCAGGCGCAGGCACTGTTCCAGGCTTTGACGGACGCCGCCGAGATCGCGCAAGGCCAGCTGGCTGATGCCGCGATCCAGCAGCTGACTCACCTGCTGATCGATCTGCTGATACTTTCGGCGTGTACGATCACGCGGCCCAAGCGCAGGCCCATGCGTACGGTTGTCTTCTGCGCGTCGCGCTTGTGCGCGACGACCGCTGGGTTATCGCTGCTGTTGTTTAACAACAGTTGGTATTCGCTCATCGCTTCGGTAAAGCGGGCATCCTGTTCGTACAGTCCTGCCAGCGTCGCCGTTGCTGCGGCGGTCAACACCACGCAGTCTGGATGGCTGCGCAGGCTTGCGCTTGCGCACAGCGCCCGAGCCCGCAAAAGCAGCTTGCTGCGTCGCGCGCTGTCGCCTGCTTCCGCGCTTTGCGACGCTTGATCAAACCGAGCCTGCGCTTGTGCCAGTCGCTCTTGCTTCTGTTGCTGCGCAGCCTGCGCTGCGTCCTCTGCGCTCGGCGGCGCTGGTGTTGGCGCGGCTCGTGCGGTTTCGCCCAGGCCAAGGTCTGGATGCGCTCCCTCGACCGCACCGGCGTCCTTTGATCCTTCGACCTGCGGGCCGGTTTCGAACGAAGCGCTGATCAGGCCGGGCGCCTGTTCGTCCCGCGCGATGACGGCACCGCGTTCCTGCGTTAGCAGTCCGGCCGCATACGCACGCAAGCCCAACACCGAATCGTTCAGCAACACATGCAGCAAGGGGCGCAGGTGGACGCGCGCCGCGGTCGGAAGTCCCGCCACGATGTCCAGCACATGCATGCGCAGCGCAGGGTCCGCAGAGTGCGCAGCGTCCTGCAACATGGCGACTGCGCGACCGGCATCCCCGACGGAAAGTTGCAAAGCAGCGGCATCCAGCAGGCTGCGCCCACCCTGTGCTTGCAGCCGATTGGCCACCTGCAAAATGGCATCGCGTGCCCCAGTGGGATCCTGCTTTGCAAGGGCTCGCGCGGCCGCCAATGCCAGCTGCGAATCCAGGTTAGCCGTTCCACGCAGCAGCGCGTCATGCGAGACCAGGCCCAGCTCGATCAGCCACAGCTGAACCCGGAGATCGCTGGTGGCCTGAAGTTGAGCCAGCGCTTCCGTGCGTCCCGTGTCGCCGAGGGCAGTGCGCGCGGCAACGACCCACGACTCTGGCGTTCCTTGTGCCGTCTGCGCGATCCAGCCAAGCGCCTCGGCCAGCAGACCGCCCATGCCTTCTGGCCCAAACGATCGCAGCACAGCCACAATCGCGTGCAGAGTGGCCTGGCGCACTTCGCTGTTGGCATCCTGCAGAGCGCGGCGCATCAGGCGCAGTGCTGCTTCGCTGCGTCGCTGAGCCAAGGCTCGGATGGCGCCTTGACGAACGGCGGGCGAGGGATCGCGCAGCGCCTGTGCCAAGAGCAGCAGCGAATCGGTCTGTTGGCTGTGCCCCAGCGCTGCGATTGCGGCCAGGCGCGTCGTCAGGTTGCTGTCGCCCATCGCGGTGCGCGCCCAGCGCAAGCTGGCCTGGCTTAGCGCGTCGTTTTCCAGCGCAGACAGCAGCAAGATCGCCGCAGCACTGGTCTGCCGCAGCGGTGGGCTGTCGAACAAGTCAAGCTGCTGCTTCAGCAAGCGGATATCGGCTAACTCGCCGCACAATCGCCCAACGCAGCCAAGCGAGCCGCAACCGCCAGCCGGTCTTTGCCTTGGCTGGCACGCAGCCGGCTGCGCAGGGCCTGCAACGCGGCGGGGCTTTGGCTGCCGCGGGCCTGGCACGAGAGGATCTCAAGCACGGTCGAAAACGGAGTGCGCGGCTCGGCCACGATCTGCGAAAGAAGAGACTGCGCTTCGGCTTCATCGCTATCGCACAGCAGCAGCGCGGCCGCGATTCGCTCTGGTGCGCGAGCATCCTGGGCAAGTCCAAGTCCAGCCGCCGACGATGGCGACCCCTGCAGCGCGCTTCGCAAGACCTCGCGGCCTTCTGCATCGCCCAGCTTCGACAGCGCGTAGGCCGACGCCAAGCGAGCCCGCTGCCAATCGAGACCGGGCGCCTGGTGCTGAAGCTGAGCCCGCAGCCGCGGCGCCGCCTGCGGCTCACCCAGCTTGCTCAAGGCCTCGGCGACGTGCGTCGACAGCGTGGCATCTTGCGACCCCAGCAGCGCTTCCAGTGGCTCGCGCAGGCTCGGTTCGCGCGTCCAGCCTGCCGCCTCCACCGCCGCGTGCCGCGTGTCGCTGGACCCGCGCTGCAAGTCCGTGGTCAGCACCGAAAGCGCTTGCTGGCGCGCTTGCTTCAGCTCTTGTGCCGTCGGTGGCAGATCGCAGATGGTGCACGCGACCGCCACCCCTGCAGCAATCCAACGCTGCCCAGCAACGCCAGCGCCCCGCCACCCCACCACCAGCCTGATCGACTCCGACCGCGAGGTGCCAGAACCCCTTCCAACACCCCCGCCACCTCCGCCATCGACCCAAACCGCCCCCCCGCATCTTTGGCCAAGATGCGAATGGGGCGGGGTTATCGAGGAGGGGTTAGCTGCGAGGTGGGGACGTGGTCCGTATTTGGTCCAACTGCATGCGCACGGATGGACTAATGCGCTTTCGCGGGCTGGTCGCCATCAGCAGTGAAGACCATATCTGACGAGCCTATCCCGAATGCGA
>JAYRFD010001059.1:0-16768 GCA_041908565.1 Polyangia bacterium
AAGGCGGCGAGACACGCGATAAGCGAACCACCGTTCCGTCGCTGCGTCCATGCTTTCGCGGATCGCCTTGATCCAGGATCAGCCACGAAACCAAAAGCAGCAGTCCGGCGGCTCCCAAAAGTCCCGCGGTGCTCGACAGCGATCGTCCCAGACGAGCCCAGCTGCTGGCTCGCTGCGTGCTGCGGACCCGCCGCAGGTGCACGGCCTCTTGCGCCATGCGCGCCAGGCGCCGCGCTTTTACCTCGCCCAGCGAGTCTTCCTGTTTGGGATACCGCAGGTGCGCCGTCAGCCAGCGCGCTTCGCTGCTTTGGGCCAGCGGCTGCGGGCTGTTCGACGACGGAGGCGACGTCAACGCATCGGCGTTGCGAAGCGCTGCGCGCCCCGGGCTTTGGCTGCTTGGCGAGGCCGATGGCGCGGCACTTTGTCCGTTCGGTGTATTCGTGCTGTCCGAACCCAACGTCCGCCGCAAAGCCGCCGCAGCGCGTCGTTCTTCTTCGCTGGCTGGCGCATCGGGATCGTCGTCGCGGTCACGGGGTCGCATCGAGCTCTCCATATGCCTTGCGAAAGGCCCGCACGGCGCGGAAAAGTAGCACGTCGAAGGTCTCTACCGTCACCGCCATCAGCCCGGCGCACTCGCTGCGCGGTCGCTCTTCGCACAGTCGCAGACGAATCGCCTGCGCATAGCGGGGATGCAGACCGGTCAGCGTCTCGTCGATGCGCTGCTGGGCGATGCGACGCTCTTGCTCGACACTCAGCGATACGGCCGCCTCGGGCTCAGCGGACTCTTTTAGCTCGCTGCGCAGCGCCTGACACAGCCGCTTGCGACGCCCCAACGCTCGGTGGTGATCAAGGACCTTGTTCAGCGCGATCTGCCGCAGCCAGTGATAGATGCTGCGGTCCTGCCATGTGAAGCCGTTGATCTTTTCGAGCGCCGTAACAAACGTGTCCTTCAGCAGATCTTCCGCCTGGGCTCGTTCGCCCACACGGCCAAGGACGCAGGCAAACAGCGCCTCGGCATGCTGGGCAAACACGGGCTCTAGTGCGGCTAGCTCGCCGCTCTGCGCGCGCTCGATCGCGCGCTTCTCGCGCAGGAGCAGAGCTTGCGGATCTACGCTGTGGCGGTCAGCCTGCAACGGCATCTCGAAGGTAAGAACGTTGATGCGGCGCCGAGCTTACACGCAAGGCGAAGCGATCACTTCAGGGCGAGAGAGAACCCAGCGTGTGTCTTCGTGCAGGTCTTGCA
Source organism: Polyangia bacterium (assembly GCA_041908565.1). Classification (GTDB taxonomy): domain Bacteria; phylum Myxococcota_A; class Polyangia; order Palsa-1104; family JAEUJZ01; genus JAEUJZ01. Next base: position 1,244 of record JAYRFD010001059.1, read on the forward strand.
TTCCGGGAACTGGATCGACTGCATCTTGGCAAACACACAGCTAGCCACAGGCGTGCTGGTCTGCCCGTTGACGCGTACCGATGACACCGATCCGGTTCCCTTGATGATGAATTCCAGATCCAGCTTCTTTGTGCCGGGGTTGCGCTGCGCTTCTTCGCGCAGGCAGCCGGCCAGCAAGCTGAACTTCTGGCTCATGACTTTCTGGATGTCGTCGGGGCTCAGCGTGTCGCCACCCTCGGCAAAGTCGATGCTCTGGCTGTCATCGAACGCGCCGTTCTTCGGCCCCTTGCGCTTGCCCGATGGCTTCTTGGGAGCAGGCGGCTCGGCCTTCATGGCGATCTGGATGTTCTTGAAGAACTCTTCGTTCGAGATCTCTTTCTTCACCACCACCTGCTGCGGCGGCTTGTAGATGAACTTGGCGTAGATCCCGACGCCCGCGCCGATGACAACCAGCACGGCGAAGATGCCCGACAGCAGCTTGACCACGGCGTCGCGGTGCTTGGCGCTCTCTTTCTGATCGCGAAGCTGACGCTCAAGCTCGGCGTGCTTGGCCGTCCAGTCACGCGCCATCGCCCCCAGAAGCGGGTGATCGGCGATGCGACGCCGTTCGCCCGTTTCGTTGTCGAGGATGTTGTGGTCGGCGTGGACCTTGCCCTGTTCGATCTGCGCACGGATGTCGCGCAGCGAAAACGGGCCGTAGTCCATCTTGTCTTCCTTTTGAATCAGGAAGCGCTCGGCATCCTCGTCGACCTTGTCACCCGGTCGAGGCGGCAGCCCAGCATGCTGGCCACTGGCCATCGGCTTGGGCATGTTGGGCAGCGACGCTTCGGGGCGCGCCATGCCCGGCACAGATGCTTCGGGGCGCGCCATCGCCGGCATGGAGGGTTCCCCAGGCGCACGCATCCCAGGCAAGCTGGGCCCACGCACCCCCGGCAGAACCGGCCCTGCCTCAGCAGCAGGCCCCGCAGCGTCGCCAGCAGTCGGATTTGGTTCGTCTTTCGCAGCAGTCTCAGACATCGGTTGCATGCCTTCGCTGACAAGCGGCCGCCACTTATCAGCAGGAAGAATCCTGGGCCTTCGCTGGGGTGTCCCGTCGTCTGGGTTTGGCGGCAATCCCCTCGGAACATACTACCGATTCTGCATATTCAAGGTCAACGCCTGCGCCTGGTCCGGCGGGGATCCAGTGATTTTGTGGGCTGGATCGCCCTCACGCGACAGGCTTTAGCGATTCAGTTGTCGCAGCAGAGCATGTGGCAAGCCCTCGTCCACAGAGGCCCGGCTGACTTCCATGAACTGCGCCTTGCGCTGTAGTTCCTTTAGGTTGGCCGCGCCGCAATACGTCATGCCGGACCGAATGCCGCCCATGACGTCGCCGATCACCGCCCCGACCGGACCGCGGGCTGCAACTTCGGTGCTGATGCCTTCGGCTGTCTTCCAGTCGGCCATGGCCCCCATGAAGTCTTCCTGGGCCTCGCGCGAGGCCATGCCGCGAAAGACCTTCACGAAGGTCTCTTTTCCGTCGGGACCGACCTTGGCGACACGGGCGCCAGGCGTCTCTTCCGTGCCGGCCAGCATGCCGCCCAACATGATGAAGGAAGCCCCGGCGGCCAGCGCCTTGACCGCATCGCCGGGAACTCGGATACCACCGTCGGCAATGATCGGTCGATCGACCTTGCGACAGTCCAAGATCGCCGTCAGCTGAGGCACGCCAAAGCCCGTCTTGATGCGCGTCGTGCACACCGATCCAGGCCCGATGCCAACCTTGATGATGTCGGCACCGGCGGCCGCCAGATAATCCGCCCCAGCGTAGGTCGCGACGTTGCCGGCGATGATGCACAGGTTGTCGCCATACTTTTCGCGCAGCGCTCGCACCGTCTGATTGACCATCTTGGAATGGCCGTGCGCGACGTCGACACACAGGATGTCGGCACCGGCGGCCACCAAGGCCTCGGCCCGTTCCATGGCATCACCGCTGACACCGATGCTGACCGCCACCGGTCCAGCAGCGCGAGCCCGCCGGTATTCCGCGACGTTGGCTTCGATGGTCATAAAGCGGTGCAGGATGCCCATCCCGCCCAGCTTGGCCATCGCGATCGCCATATCACCGCCGGTGATGGTGTCCATGTTGGCGCTGATGATCGGAATGCGCAGCGTGATCGGTCGATCGGCCCGCGGCAGCTCTGCATCCGTCGTCACGGCCTGTCGCGATCGAATGCCGTTGTAGCCCGGCACCAGCAGCACATCGTCAAATGTGATCCCGCGCGGAAACATCCTCACCCTCTCTGAGCCGAAGGCTCTTGTGCTTCGTCGTAGTCTTCGTCCGCATCGTCGTCGGCATCCGACGCGGATCCCTGTTCGGCCAGCGCGGCTTCGGCGGCCGCTTTGGCCGCTGCGATCGCCTTGGCATCGGCCGCCCCACCGTCGCTGGCAAGCTGCCCCGGTATCTCGATCGCTTCGATCGATAGCTCACGCTCACCAGACGCCACCCGCAGCGTCGCCACATCGCCGACCTCTTTGCCGACCAAGGCCCGCCCAAGTGGAGAGCTCCAGCTGATCTTGCCCTCGCGCGGCTCGCTTTCGTCTTCACCGACGATCTGGTAACGAACGCGCTTGCCCGACTCGTCTTCCAGCGTCACGACCACACCGAAGCGCACGCGATCGCCGCTGTGCTGTCGCGGATCGATGACTTCGGCCAGCGACATGCGACGCACCAAGAAGCGGATGCGGCGATCGATCTCGCGAAGCTGCTTCTTGCGATAGATGTACTCGGCGTTTTCCGAGCGATCTCCCTCGGCGGCAGCTTCGGCCAGCTTCTGAACGACCTCGCGACGGGTCTTGAAGCGAAGCTCTTCGAATTCGGTCTGCAGTCGGCGAAAGCCGGCCGGCGTGATGTAGTTGCGGCCCGGCGGCTTTTTTTCTTCGTCTCGGTCTCGCGATTGGCGTGGCACGACCGCCATCTTACTCCAAGCGCTTGTCGTCGCGGTCTGCGTAACATGCGGCGTCGAGAAGCTCGGGCCGGTACTCAAAGTGCATGGTGTCGTAGTGATACCAGCGCCCACCCCAGATGAAGCCTTCTGCCTCGAACGCGTCGACGATCTCTTGCGGGTAGCTGTTGTCCCAGGCCATGCCGGCGCTGTTCATGCGCCAGCGCCAGTAATGGGCCCGCTTGACGTTCAAGTCGATGGCCACGCCGTACGAGTGCGCACTGCGACGCGCCGTGCCGGCGATCGGCCGCCATGCGAAGGTGCCGCCGATGTCCGACAAGAACACGCGTAGCTCGGGACGCTTCTGCAATAGCGTCGTCAAGCGAGAGGCAACCGCGCGAAAGGCAGCCAAGGCCAAGCGATGCACGCGCACGCGATTGCCGACGAAGTCGACGGGAACCAGGGCGGTCGACACCGCGGCCTGCGTGCGACCGTAGCGATCCATGAACAGCGCCTCGACGCGAGCCCGACCGGGATCCTCTTCGGCTCGCTGCACCTTGCGGATCGGCCCCGTGCGGTAGCGTTCGAAGAACATGTCTTCCAGATCGGGCGCATCGATTCGCTGCATGGCGTTTTTGGGCGCGCCGTCGTCGTAGGGGAAAAGCGTCTTGTTCAGGCGCACCACAAAGCCCCCGTCGCGGACTTCGCTTTTGACATGGTACAGGCGTTCCAGGCAGCGCAGCCCGGCAGGCTTTTCCGCGTCTTGCGCCCAGACTGTCGAACAGGCCAGACCGATTAGCAGGCACAGGATGACGCCTGCTCGTCGTCGATCCGATTGGATGGCGCGAGGTGCAAAGGATGGCCGCGGGCCCCTGCCCGTTCGCACTTTGTCGCACATGCGTCGCTTCGCGGCAGTATAGCCATCGCATCCCGTCTGAGCGGTACAATCGGCTTCTCGGTACGACTGCCCAGGCACCGGCTCAACGCGCCGAAAGTTGCGACGCCCGTGAACAACCGTCAGGCTCCCACGAACGTCTGTCCCCGCAGCCGGCCCGCTTCATCGCGGGTGTGCGCTGCCGTCCACTTCACAAGGAACTGCCGTGCCCGGACTGCCACCGCCATCTGATCCCAGCGTTGGACCGTCGTCGGATCCGCTGGGACTTGTGGCCGGCGGCCCGTCTGTCGGGACCGCGACGCGTGGCCAGCGGCTGCTGTTGCGCATGCGGCGACGGATGTTGTTGCCGTCGTGGCTGGCGTCGTGGCTGGCCATCGGTGGCGCCGCGATGGCGATCTTCTTTGCGGTCTATCTGATCGACTACTACCGCGCGCCCAGCCGCCCGTCGCTGTCGCCGCTGCGCCTGCTGTTTCGCTTCGACATCGAGACGGCCCAAAACGCGCTGGGCAACCTGGCGCAAGTGGTGGTGGCCGTCCTGGGCATCGTCATCACCGTCGTCAGCATCGTCGTGCAGCTAGCGGCCACGCGCTATACGCCGCGCATCGCGCCGATGTTCTTCCGCGACCGCAAGAACCTGGCCATGCTCGGCTTCTTCGTCGTCACCTGCATCCTGTCCCTGTGGGTGTCGCTGTCGGTGAGCGCCGATCTGGTGCCTCGGGTGGCGATCGCGCTGACGCTGGGCCTGGTGACGCTGAGCCTGCTTCTGATCCTGCCGTACTTCGCGTACGTCTTTAACTTCCTGGACCCGGAAAAGATCATCCATCGCATCCAGGAACAGACGCTGATCCTGTCGATACAAAGCCAAGGCTCGACGGGATCGCGGCAGCGTGCGGTGCTGGATGGCATCGAACAGCTGTCGGACATCGCGGTCAATGCGATCACCAGTCGCGACCAGCTGATCGCGGCCAGCGCCGTCGATGCACTGAAGGATCTGGGCGTCGGTTACCTGCCGCTGAAGATCGCGCAAGAGCCGCCGTGGTTTCAGCTGGCCCGCGATGTGCGAACCAGCCCCGACTTCGTGTCGATGGCGCCCGAGTCGCTGGCCGTGCTGAATTCCGACGGGACGTGGGTGGAATGGAAGATCCTGCGGCAGCTTTTGAACGTGTACACGGTGGCCATCGCCGAGCTACCGGACATCGGTCACCTGATCGCCATCGATGCTCGATACCTGGGTGAAGCCGCGCTGGAAACCAACGATCGCGCGTCGCTGCGACTGTGCATCAAGTTCTTCAACACCTTCATTCGCATCGCGCTGAACACGCAGAAGGTGCGCAGCGCGTACAACGTGCTGCATCAGTATCGGCAGCTGGGCGAAAAGCTCATCGCGTTTGAACAGCCCGAGCTTCTGTGCGAAGTGGCCGAGCACATGCGTTATTACGCGCAGACGGCGCTGAACCTGCACCTGGGCTTCGTCACCGAGACCCTGGCCTATGACTTGGCGGCGCTGTGTGAAGAGGCGGCCAAACGCCACTCGCCAGCGCACGACACGATGCTGGGCTGCCTGCTGTCGATCGATCAGGCGGCCGAGACCGAAGCGCAAGAGCTGACGCTGCGCGGCGTGCGCAAGGCGCAAATCAAGCTGGCGACAGCGTATATCGAAATGCACAACGAGCTAGCCGCGCACCGCATCTATCTGGACATGCAGCACGAACGCCCCGAACGCCTGCTGTCGATCCGGGATGAACTGCTGGCCGTGCACAGCAAAGACTTCTGGGAGATCGTCGACCGCGGCACCAACTTCGACTACTTGGAGCCGTCGCGGAAAGAGCGGCTGAAGATCTTCTTCGGCTGGTTTGACAACCTGGACGACCTGCCCGTATCAACGTCGCCGTAGCCGCGCATCACCGACGGCTCGCGCGAGGGATCAACGCAGCTGGCCGGCGCGCGGTCGTTACGCCGTGGTCTTTAAGAAGTGGCCGCTTAGATCGTCGATCAGACGAATCAGCGGCGTCGGATCGACGGCAAGGGCCCGCGTCTGTTCCAGGGCATGCGACAACAGCTCGTTCATCTGCGTTCGCGATCGGCTCTCGCCGACCAGCGCTGCGGCATTCGGCCGTCCCAGCGCTTCGTCTCGACGGACGGGCTTGCCGGCCACATCGGCGCGGCCAAAGGCATCGCACAGATCATCGGCCAGCTGGAACGCCAGGCCCAGGTTCTGCCCCACTTCACCCCAAGCATCTGCGTCGGTGGCGCCAGCGGCCGTGGCTCCGGCCGCGGCAGCCAAGCGGAACAGGGCCGCCGTCTTCATCGCGTGGTAGCGCCCCAAAAGCTCTGGCGCCATCGGCAGCGCGGCCGACTTGTTGCGCGACGGGATCTGTTCCAGGCTTTGACCGCCGATGATGCCGTCTTGCGACCCAGTGGCCTGCGCCAGCAATCGCACAATGCGCAGAGCTCGACGGGCCAGCCGCGGCGGCGCTTCCGCCAAGATCTCGAACGCGCGCGTCAGCAGGGCATCGCCAGCCAAGACCGCCATGGCTTCGCCATAGACCTTGTGCACGGTGGGGTGGCCACGACGCAGACTGGCGTCATCGAAGCAAGGCAGGTCGTCGTGCACCAGCGAAGCCGAATGAATTAACTCGACGGCACAGGCGGCGTGCATGGCTAGTTCCATCTCGGCCGCGTCGGCTGCGCAGGCTTCGGCCACCGTCAGCAGCAGCCGAGGTCGTACCCGCTTTCCGCCCGGAAAGACCGCGTGCCACATGGCGCGATGCAGCGCCTGCGGAGCGCTGTCGGTCCTGGGCAGGAGCGACTGCAGGTGTTCTTCGAGCGGATCTTTGACTTCCGACTGAGGCAGAGCTTGCGTGATGGTCATCTGGGTGCCCTCTTTGGTTCCGCTAGGCGGCCAACCAGCGGTGGCAGCAGTGCGACGTGATGCGTGCGATGGCGTGGGTCTGCGTGGGCCGCTCATGGGGAGTTCAAGGGACGCGGGCACGTCTCACGGACTGCACTCTGCAGTCCTTATAGATGCCCAAGTGGCCGATCTTGCTTCGACAGACAAGAACGGCCGGCGCAAGTCTTTATACGATGTTTAGACAAAGAGGTCTGTGATCAACGGCGCTTGCGGGTCAACGGCGTACGAAGAAAAGTCGCTGACACCGGCTTCGCGCAGGACCTCTTCGTCGATCAGGAAGCGCCCGGTGAAGCTGCGGCTGGGCTGCGTCAGGATGTAGTGGGCTGCATCAGCGACGAGCTCGGGCTTGCGGCTACCGCGGATGGTCGAATCGCCGCCCAGCAGGTTCTGCACAGCGGCCGTCGCGATCACGGTGCGCGGCCACAGCGCATTGACCGCGATGCCATCCGATCGAAGCTCTTCAGAGTGACCCAGCACGCACAGGCTCAGGCCGTCCTGTGCGATGGCGGACGCGACGTGCGGTCCCCACAAGCCCGGCGAGTTGAAGATCGCAAGAGGCGCCGACCGCGTAAGGACGTTGGGGTTCTTGGCCTTGGCCAAGTGCGGAATGCAGGCCTGCGTGCAGGCATACGTGCCGCGCATGTTGATCTGGTGCATCAGATCAAAGCGCTTCATCGGCGTGCCCAGCGTCGGGGTCAAGCTGATGGCGCTGGCGTTGTTGATCAGGATGTCGATCCCACCGAAGGTTTTGACGGCTTCGCTGACGGCGGCGTGAATCTGCGTCTCTTCGCGGATGTCGCAGACGCAGGGCAGCGCTCGTCCACCGGCTCGCTCGATCTCTTCGGCTGCCGTGTAGATGGTGCCCGGCAGCTTGGGATGCGGATCTTTGGTCTTGGCCGCGATGACTATGTTGGCGCCATCGCGGGCCGCGCGCAGTGCGATGGCCAAGCCGATGCCGCGGCTGGCGCCGGTGATAAAAAGGGTCTTTCCGGCAAGCGAGCGATCTGGTGTGACTGACATGACAGAGCCGCACGCTAACACACAGCCTGTCGGCAACCAAGCACGGACCAGAGGGCTTGTTGCGGTTGGCGCTTGCAGATGGGGCAGTGGATGTGTGGTTGAATTCCCAACCCAGCCCGCACTTGCCTCTTGACACGTTCGCGACGGGGGCGGTAACACTCCCTGGCCGTGCTCGCCTTGCGCTGGTGGATGGCGCTTTGTGAGCTCTCGTGATTCGCGGAAGACCGCAGCCGTCGGACGCGGAGAGCGAATCCGCGACCTTAATCCCATCGACTCGCCCTGTGGTTGCCTGGCGAAGCGCGATGACCGACGGTGAATGAAGCTGGGGCAGACGCCCCACGGGGTTTGACAAGGATGACGTTTCTGGAAGCTGCGTTCGAGGTCCTGCGACGAGAAGGTAGGCCTCTTCACTTCAAGGACTTGACCCGCCTGGCACTGAAATACGACCTGCTTTCAGTGGTGGGTCGCGATCCGGAAGAGATGATGCAGTCCAGGCTGCAAGCCGAAGCACGACGCCCCTCTACCGATCTGGTGCGCATAAGTCCTGGGGTGTTCGGCCTGCGCAACATGGCAGTGCGATCAGCGAAAGGCCGTCCAGCAGAGGGCACGGCGACGGAGGAAACGGTGGACGAGAACACGGCCGCAAAATCTCACGACGGCGGCAGCCCCGCACCCACCAGCGCAGAGCCTGGCTCTTCGCGACGCCGACGCGGCACGACCGCCAAGGGCGGCCAGCCGCGGGGTGGAAGCACGGCCGAAGCGGCTCCCGCCGCAGCGACGCCGGCCCCCGCAGCCCCGCCGGCAGAAGCGGCCCCCAAGGCCAGTGCGCCCGCTGCACCATCGACAGGACGCGACTCGCACCGACGAGGTGCTCGACGGTCTCGCGAAGAAAATCGCGCCCCCGCGACGGCAGGCGGAGCCGCCACGGCAGCGGCAGCGGCCCCAACGCCGGCCCCTGCGATGACCGCCTCCGAAGTGGTTGCTCCAACGGGCCTTGCAGACCTGGCGGCCAAGCCGGCCCCGTCTGCGACGGAGTCCGCTGCCCCTCGGACGGATGCAGCGCCGGATGTCCAGCCACCGCGCCCGGTTGCCGTCCCGCCCCCTGCCGCTCCGACGATGCACGTGGCCCCGCCTGCCCCACAATCCGTCGTTTCGCCAGCACCTGCCGTCGAAGCGCCGGTTCCCGCAACCTTGCCGGCGGCTGCAGCCGCACCGTCCGCTGTGGCCGTCGCAGCCCCAGCAGGGCCGGCCCCGACCGTGGTGACGACACCTGTCGTGGGCAACGCCGCCCCTGCCGCTCCATCGGCACCGGCGACCGTGGCTCCATCGGCGCAGTCCCCACGACCCAGCGTCGCGCCAAGCGGCAGCACACCGCCGCCTTCCACCGGCGACAACAAGTCGGCGCAAGCCGGGTCTGGGCAGCCTGCCTCGCCTCGCAACGAGCCGGCTGGTCCGCGCCTGATGACCCTGGCTGATGCGGCGTACGATGTTCTGCGCGGCTCGTCCGATGGTCGCCCGCTGGCGCATCGGCAAATCGCCGAGATTGCGCTGAAGCGGCGCTTGGTTCGCGGCGAGCTAAACGACATCGCCCGGGCCCTGCGCGGCGCGCTGGTTCGCGAGCAGCGCCAGCGTGAAAGCGACGGTCTGCGGCCCCGTATGCGCAGTGTTGCCCCGGGCCAGTACGCGCTGGGCGAACGCAAGCTAGAGCCAGAGCTTTACACCGCCGAGCGCGATCTGATGGACCGCCTGAGCCGCACCCGCGAAGCCACACGCGTCGCGCTGCGTCGACGGCTGCGCAGCATGGCGGCCGGCCCCTTCGAACTTCTGATGCGCCTGGTCCTGGAACGCATGGGCATCGTCTCTCCAGAGCTGATCAAGCGCGGCGAGGGCGTCGCGTACTTTGGTGGCACGCAGATCCGCGGCAGCCGTCAGATCCGCCTGCTGATCGCCGTGCGGCCGGGGGAAAACGAGATCCCGCGCGAGGCCATCGGCGAGCTACGCGCCGGCATCCGCATGCGCGGCTTCGACGAAGGCCTGCTTTTGGCCAGCGCCCGCTTAAGCGCGGCCGCCATGACCGAAGCCAGCGCCATGCCCGGCATTGATGTCTATGACCATGATGCGCTGACCGAGCTCCTGATTCGGCATCAAGTCGGCGTGCGTCGCATGCTGCTGCCGATCGAGTACCTGGACAGCGAGCTATTCACCGAGCTAACCGAGACGAACTAAGACCCTCGGTCGCATGAAGGTCTATTTCCTGGGCCGGGCCTCGTACCAGGACACCTGCGCGCTGCAAGAACGCCTGCGGTCGCGGGTCCTTTCGGGCGGACCCGAGGTCATCTTGTTGTGCGAACACGACCCGGTGCTGACCTTGGGGCGCAGCGCCACCGACGCCGATATCTTGGCGGGTCGCGATGTGCTGTCGGCGCACGGCATTGCCGTTCATCGCAGCAGCCGCGGGGGCCAGGTGACGTATCACGGACCGGGTCAGCTGGTTGTCTATCCCATCGTCCGTCTGAAGCGCGGCATCGTCGCGCATGTCGAGTGGCTGGCCGGCGCGGCCATCGATCTGGCCGCATGCTATGGCCTGCAAGCCCGCTTCGATCGAGAGCACGTCGGCGTGTGGCTCGGTGACCGCAAGCTGGCGGCGATCGGTGTGCACGTTTCGCGGCGTGTCACGATCCACGGCATGGCGATCAACATCCGCCGGGAAGCCACCCAGCCTTTTTCCCAGCGCTGGTTTGTCCCTTGCGGCAACCCGCAGGGCCAAGCGATCAGCCTGCAAGGGGCACTGGTCGACGCAGCAGACGCGCAAACAGGATCAGATACGCCGCCCCACGCGGATGCGAAAATGCCCGCCTCGCCACCGCCGGATCTGACGATTGAAGCGGCCGCCCAGCGCCTGGCTCCTTTGCTTCTGCGTCGAGCCCAGCGCGAGCTTTGCGAAGTTGAGCTCTCGTCTGTCGCGTTGCTTTCAGAGGCACTCTCAGTAGAATAGGTCCCTCGCTTTTTTGCCGTGCCGTGTCACGGATGGCCTGCCCCGATGGATCCTGAAGACCCCTCTGCCCCGATGGCCGTGTCCACGCGCGAACTTCGCGTGCTGGTCCTGCACAACCAAGACTTCGAGCGCGCACAAGCCGACGAAACCGACGCTGCTCTGTCGGCCGATACGCAAGCCCGTGCCGATGTCGCCAATGTCGCTCGCAGCGTGGCCCGTGCCCTGGCCGCCCGAGGTCACTTTGCCGAAGTGCAAGGCATCGACCGCGACGACATTCCCGAGCTTCTGGGCCGCCTGCGACAAGACCCGCCCGACTTGGTGTTCAACTTGGTCGAATCGTTGCTGTCCGACGACAGATACCAGGGGGCCATCCCGACCCTTCTGGATCTGTATGGCATTGCCTACACCGGCAGCGATGGACACTGCCTGAACCTGACCCTGCGCAAGCACATGGCCAGTCCCCTTCTGCGCAGCGCCGGTATTGCCACGCCGCTTTCGACGCTGCTGCCGGCCCAGCCACGATCGCGCAGCGAAGATCTGGCTGCCGTTCAGGGCACTGGCTATCCGCTGTTTCTGAAGCTGGCCGAAGCCAGCGGCTCGATCGGGATCAGCGCGCGCTCGGTTGTCCATTCCGACGAAGAGCTGCTGCGACAGCTGGACTTCCTGCGACAGACGTATCGCCAGCCGCTGCTGGCGGAACGCTTTGTCGTGGGTCGCGAGATCTATGTGTCGATGCTGGGCAACGCGCCGCTGCAGCTGTTCCCACTGCAAGAGATCGACTTTTCGCAGCTTCCGCAAGAGATGCCGCACATCGTGACCGAGAGCGCCAAGTGGCTCAGCGCTTCCTTCGAATACTCCGCGATTCGTTCTATCCCGATCCGGTCGATCCATCCGACGGTGCGGGCCCGCGTCGAAGAAGCGGCTCGACGCGCGTTCACACTGCTGGATGTGCGTGACTACGGACGCTGCGATGTCCGCCTATCTGAAAACGGCACGCCGCACATCATTGATGTGAACAGCAACTGCGACCTGGCTGAAGATGCGGGCTATTCGCTCGCCGCGGGGCTCGCTGGGCTGACGTATGACCAGCTGATTGAACAGATCGCGCTGACCGCGCTGCAAAGGACGGAACATGCCCGCCAAAACGCCCAGCGAGAAACCAGCCCCCGGCCACATCATTCGGGCGGCGACGACAGCTGATCGCGACGCGCTGTGTCGGCTCGTGGAAGAGGCGGGCGTCTTTTCGCAGGAAGAGATCACCACCGCACAAGAGCTGATCGACGCGGCACTGGAACGTCCAGGCATCGACAACTACCAGATCCTTTTGGCCCAGCGGCTAGACACCGGAGCCGTCGCCGCGTATGTCTGCTATGCCCGCACGCCGTTTACGCGGGCCGCCAGCGATCTGTACTGGCTGGCCACGCATCCAGCCCACCGTCGCGGTGGAGCCGCCAGGCAGCTGGTGGCGACCATGGAAGCAGAACTGCAAGCCACCGGAATTGAGCACATCCGCGTCGAGACCAGCGGTACCGGCGGCTACAGCGCGGCGCGCGCGTTTTACGAACGATCTGGCTACACCAACATCGCCCGCATCCCCGACTTCTACAAGCCGGGCGACGACCTGTTCACATACTACAAGCGACTGCCGCCGCGCGCTGCATGAATACGTCGGGCTCGTCATCCCGTGCGCTGAACGCGCCGCCGCTTTCTCGCTTTGCTGCCCAACAGCTCGGCGAACAGCGAGCTCAGCTCGCGCTGCAGCTACGCACACTGCTGTGGCAGCACGGGCTGCGCTGGCCGGCGTGGATTGACGCGCGGCCCGGTCGCTTGCAGCTGCTGCTGGCCGACTGCGTCGACGCACCGCTGGCAGCCACCCGTCACGCGCTGCTTGTGAATCAGACCGACCGCTTGAGCCAAGGGCTGGTCGCGCTGGGCCTGGCTCTGGCGGCCCCGCGCTTGGCGTTCTGGGTCCAAAGCCCGTCGATGCGGCCGTCTGTCCCAAGCACGTCCTCGGTGACCGGCATTGCCCAGCTGTCGGCCCCGCCCGTGTACCCATCGCAGCCGACGCGAGCCTTGGCTGCACACGAAGGACGCGCCTGGGCTCTGCCCGCCGAACAAGTGGCCGCCATCGCCGATCTGCTCTCCGAAGCCAAGACGCCACCGACCAGCGCTGGCTTGATCTCCGTCGTCGGTGCCGTGCAGCGGCCCAGCGTTCTTTGTCTGCCTGATCAGTCGATCACGCCGCGTCAGCTAGTTGCCCAGGCCGGTGGCGCCACGACCGCAGCCTGGGTTCCTCTGCTTTCCGATCCGGTCCACGGCACGATCTGGGAAGCCGATCGCCCCTTGTCGCAAGGCTCCGTCGGCACGCAGCCATCGGTGCTGTACGTTCTGCCGGCCCGGCACGAGCTGATTCGCCGCCATCGCGCATCCACCAGCCTGCAAAAACGGGCCGCCAATGCCTGCCTGGGCTGCAGCCTGTGCACCGACCTGTGCCCCAGCGCCACCGTCGGAACGAAGCCACACCTGCTGATGCGCGCCCTTGGCCAAGGATCGGGTCCCCAGCTGTCCCCGCAGGTGCTGCTGGCGACCCATGGCTGCACCCGCTGCGGGGCGTGTTCGGTGGCCTGCCCCGCCGATCTTCTGCCGGGCGCTGTCGTCGCTGCGTTTGCCGCCGAGCTACCCGCTGCCGAAGCAGATGCAGCACCCGACGATGAGGAGCCCGCAGCGCTGCCCGATCTGTCGCGCCTGCCCTGGTCGCGAGTCCTCGCCCGCTTGGGCCTGGATGGCTTCGCGCCCGTCGCGATCTAGCCCGCTTCGCCTGCTATTCGATCGGGTTGATCTTCGCCAGGTTCAGGCCACCGGCATACGAATACGACGTCGCCCAGGCATAGCCATAGCCGATCACACCAAACGGCTTGTCGCCGGTCAGGCGATGGTTCTTGCCGTCTTCGCGGATGCGCAAGATCGCTCGTCCCATGGTGTCGTCGATCGGCTTTAGCGGCTCGCTGATTGGATTGCCGTCGAAAAGCAGCTTGGCATCGATCGGCGCGTAGACGTTCACGAAGTTGTATTTGTACGTCTTGGGCACGTAGAAGATGTAGTCGCTTCTGAACTGCTCGATCGGGATCAGCGGCGTGATGTTGGCGTCGCCCAGGCACTTCACGTTGTCGCCGCCGACGCGCATGCCGGCTGGACACTCGGGCGGCAGCCCGTCGGGAAACTGCGAGGCATCGTAGGCCCCCGACAAGTTGCCCCAGGCCGGCATGTACTGGAACGCCAAGATCGGCTGGCTGGCTTCGATGACGAAGTCAGCGGCCGTCGAAAACTCGAATGTCTGGCCGCTGTTTAAGGTCGGCACGGTCATCGGCAAGCCGGCCCCGCCTTTTAGCGAAATCGTCGTGTTGTTGACGCTGGCGACGATGCGGTAGTAGTCGCGATCCGTCGAGTTGCGCTGCTTCAGCTTGGCCGCCATGTAGCGCTTGCCCCAGGTCTCAAGCGGGAACATCTGCACGCCCAGGTGGTTGCCACCGACGGCGCTCGACGGAATCGAAACACCGCCGGCTCCGCCATAGACCGCGACCGGCGCGCTGGCCTTGACCGTCGCGCCCGAGATGTCTTCGCGCGACTTTAGCTGGGCGATCTCAAGCACTTCCAGGCGCTTCAGCGTGCGCTTCATGCTGCCGCCGGCAGGCAGGCCCGGAACGCCCGAACCCGGCATCGTCTCGACGGGAACTTTGACTTCGACCTGCGTGTCGTCCTGCATCGCCACCACCGCCAACAGCCCCTGGCCTTGTTCCGGCATGGTGATTAGCTCGGCGTTGTAGGTGTACGACATGACGAAGTAGTCCTTGGCCATGACGTGCTCGGGCAGAAGCAGCGTCGCCGATCCTGAAAACACCGTCGCCGCGTCGATCGGATGGAACTGATAGACCGCCACCGGAGCCGTCGACGACAGGTGCATGCCCTTTTGCGACTGCTCGGTCTTGGTCAGCTTCGCGTCATTGTGCGGGATGCGGAAGATCACCGCGGCTCCCGGCGGCACCGTCTGCTGCTTGGCCGGCATCGCCCGCACCGGTCCCTCAAGCGTTACGTCGGCGGAATACATGTCGCTGGTGTTGGTGACGACGATACCCAGATCCCCGACGGTGGAAGTCGACCACAGGTTGACCGGATAGAAGCTGCAGCCAACGTTGCCGCGCGACACCAAGTCACACTGCGTGCGGCACACACCTTCGACGCAGGTGTCACCCAGCGCGGTGTTGCAGTCGGCCTTGCGCTGCCAAGCCTTGCCGTCGCATTCCTCGGTGGCGTCGCGGTTGGCCGTGCAGCGCAGGCGTCCCTTTTGGCACGACGGCGGGGGCGTCGACATGTCGGGCGTGTCGTTGCCGTTTCCCTCCCAGTCGAGCATGCGGCTGCTTGGGCTGCAGGACCCAAGCCCCAGTGCGCCGATCGCCAACAGCAGCGAAGCCAGCGACCGCCAGCAAGACCCTGGACCGCAGAACGGACCGCCAACAATCGACGCGAGCAGACGGGTGGGTGTGCGCATGGCTCCCTCATACTCCGATTCATGCCCGCTGTCACCTACCGCTTAATTCCTTAATCGGCTTAGGATGCACTTACGTAATCGCACATAAATACACCAAGCCTTCCGATGAATTTATAGTTATTGAATGTAATCAGCTGTAGTCGATCCATGCCCGATGTCAGACTTCGTCCGCGCCCGGCGAGAAGGCCAGATCTTGCCGTCGCCGAGTCGTGTTTTTTTGTGTGGTTTTTTTTG
>JAYRFD010001060.1:0-1691 GCA_041908565.1 Polyangia bacterium
CCCGCCTTCGCATCGGATTGACTGGCGACTCGCACAAGCTCGTCCAGCGCGCCGATTCCTTCGCAGCGAGCGAGACCAGCCAGGGCCCGACGCTGCACATCCAGGTCGCGATCAGAAACCGCCTGCCGCAAGGAATCCACCCGCGGGCCCGCGGCTGCCCCCGCGTCCTTGCACTGCGCTGCACGCGCTTCGACGGCAGCGCGGCGAACCTTCGGCCACACATCGCGCAGCAGCGCCTGATCCAACTGAACCAGATCCGTCGGGCTGATCGGCGCCAACGCGGTCGCTGCCAGCCCCGAAGGTCCCCGTTCTGACGTTGCCAGCAAAGCCGAGACCGTCGCCAAACGAACCCCCGCGTCGGCATCGCGCAAGCCCAGCAGACGATCGTCGGCAGCCAAGCCGCCCGCCAAGCGCACGCGCAGACCGCCTGCCAGCTGACGCAGCACGGGCTCTGATTCAGCTGTCAAGACTTGGCCCAGCACCGCATGCACCGTCGGTGTCGCAGCCGCCAGACGATCCAGCGCCTGCAGGATGCGGTACTGCAGCAGGAATCGATCAGGGGCTGTTCCGTTCGGACTTGTCGTGGCTGAAGCCGCACCCGCTGGCCAGGCTTGCGCGATCCGATCGGCGACTTTTCCACGCTGCGCGGCGTCGGGACAGCTAGCCTGCGACTGCGCCGCAGCCTGCAACAAAAGCACCGCTGCTGCCCGCGCATCGTCCCCTGCTCCAGCTGCCGTGGTCAGACGGGCAGACAGGGGATCCAGTAGCGCGGCCATGCCTGGATCCTCTGTGGGTCGGCAGCGCAGCGCAACGGCCAGCGCAGCAGCCCAGCCACCCCCCAATTTTGCGTCGCCAGCGACGGTCGAAAGCTGCGGCAGCAGACGTCCCGGCACATCTTTGGACGCCAACGCAGCCCACAGCGCAACGGCAGCCGCACGTCCTTCGCTGGGCAGCGTGCGGTCGTCCCAGATCCGCAGAAGCAGACGCGGGCCGACTTTCTTGTAGCTGGCAAGTGATCGCAGAAACGCAAGAGCATCGCTGGCTTTCGCCGATGCTGCGTCCGAGCCGGCGACATCCCGCAGCCGCCGCTGCACGGTGGACCACAGCAGATCTTCAAGCTGCGCAGGCATCGGGCCGGTCGGTGCTGTGGCACTGGCCTCGGCATCGGCCAGCTGAAGCAGCAGGTCTTCCAGGCGCGCAAGGCCCTCCGGCTGCGCGCTTGCGGGCTGTCGCAGGACTTGGGCAATGGCATCCAGCACCGCCTGTCGCCCGACCGCATCCCGTCGCGCGCGCAGAAGCAGCGTGCGCGCCGCGCCTTCCCCGCGCGATCCCGATCCAGACGCCACCAGGCCCGCCACAGTCGTCAAGCCACCTTGACCATCTAGCTCGCTGTATATCGCTACATCGCCGATGGCGGCATCAGCTGCTCCGTCGCGAATCAGCAGCGACAAGCAGTCGGCAGCGGGCGCTGAGTCTGCCGGAAAGACCACCCACTGTACAGAGGCCGACCCCAGATCGACGTCGAAGCGCACCGCGCTGCTGACGATCAACGACAGGCGACTGGGCAGCGGCTTGCCACGCGCGGCCGATAGGCGCAGCGCGCGCAGAGCATGACCCGCCCCATCGGCCTGCGCTGTCACGAAGGCGCCTCGTGGCTGCGGCGGTGCCCAGGCCGAAAGCGGACTGTCGTC
>JAYRFD010001061.1:0-2866 GCA_041908565.1 Polyangia bacterium
AACCAGAGCCCCAGATGATGCGCTTTTTGCCCAGCAGGAAGTTCAGCCAGGGGCGCGGTGCATACGATGCGTACAGCTCGCTGGGAACGACCAGCGGGCGGATGCTGGCGACATCGTGATCCGCCACCTGTTCGCGACCACCATTGCCATCGCCGGTATAGAACAGCCAGCCATTTTGATAAATAAGCGATATATCCGTATACACAAAGAGCTTGGGCGTGATATTCACCTTCAGCTGAATATTGGCTTCCAAGATCTCCGTTACGGACGGCACGTCACGGGTAGGCAGCGGCGTCGTGCTGGGATTGACATAGCCATACTGCAGGCGGTTGTCGACATAGCCATTTACTTCCGCCGTGGCTCGCTTGTTTTCGCCGCTGGCCCCGCCTTTGGCCTTGTCCAGATCGTCCAGCGATTCCTGCGCGCACGCCGGCTGCGACCGGTGCAGAAGCACCAAGGCCAGCAAGAAGGCGAACGCGATGTGCAGCCGCTGTGGCATGTGCGAAACGATCTCCGGTGTTCGATGCGCGCCCGCTTAGCGCCCCAGATCATCCAGCACGAAGCGCTGTGGCGGGATGTCGATGTTCAGCTTCATGTCGAGCATCGTCATCTCGGAAAAGCGCTTGGTCGCTAGCTCGTTGCGCATGGTGATGTGCGACGGGCGTTCGTGCCCGTGGAAGTTCTTCACGTCTTCGAACACCGCTGACCGCAGCAGCTTGCCCGACGCCGCGTAGTATTCCGCCTTGGCCGGCTGCTGCTTGTCCTTGGTCAGCCACAGCTTGATGTGGTCGTAGGCGGCCTCTTTGCTCTTGGCGGTCAGATCCAAAAGCCACAGCTTGGGATCCTCTGCCGTCGCCAGCTTGGCGCTGTAGTCAGCGACATAGTTCACACGCAGGACATCGCCGTTGTTGAAGTCGCCGCCCTGAAAGCTCTCGCGTGATGCCAAGCGCATCGCTCGCTTCAGGTTGGGCATGTAAACCCACATGTTGTCGCCGACCCGCAGCATCTCTTGGCCTTTGGCAGCGGCCGGTTCAAAGAACCACGTGCGGATCTTGTCGTCTTCGGACTTCAGCGCGCGGAACTTGTAGCCGCGTTCGGTTCCATCTTGGCGATGGGCGGTCATGGTCATCAGCGCATCGAAGGTCTTGGGCGACATCACTTGGTCGTAGCGACGCAAAAGCTCCTCGGCAGTTGGCTCGCCTGTCAGTGCGGTAAGCGGCAGCGACAGAATCGCCAGAGTCAGCGAAACCGGAGCAACGCGATTGATGGTGTGCCTCATCGGAAGGACTCCTTGTGGATCACGGAGCACGGTGGCTAGTTCGCTCGCAGTGCATCGACCGGACGCAGGCGCGCGGCCTTCCAGGCCGGATACAGCGCCGCCAGGATGGTTCCGATCAGCGCGAAGCCGACGACCATCAGCAGGTATGCACCGTCGATCTGCGGAAAGATGGTGGTGGCATCACCACCCGGTGGACGAATCGTAAAGCCCTTGCGAAACACGCCAGCGATGATGCCGTAGCCCAGCAGAACACCAGCGGTCGAGCTAAACAAGCCCAGCAGCAGCGCTTCCGCCATGAACAGCACGGTGATCTGCCAGCGACGCACGCCCAAGGCCAGCATGGTGCCGATCTCGCGCACGCGTTCGTAAACCGACATCAGCATGGTGTTGACGATTCCCGTCGCCACCAGCAAGAACAGCACGCCACCGATAAACAGCATGACGTACAGCACGGAGCCAACGCGCGTCTTGGTCGCCGGATCCAGATCGGCCCAGGTCGTCACTTCGTATTCCGCGCCCAGGGCCTGTCGCAGCGCAGCGGCCACCGCATCCGCCTGTTCAAGCTGAGCGATGCCGATCACATATTCCGACACCTGCTTCGGCATGCGCAGAAGGTCCTGCGCAAAGCCCAGCCGAACGGTGGCCATGCGCTTTGACTCGGCGACGCTCTGCGTCGGCAGAAAGCCGCCGATCTCAACATCCAGTGCATTGGTGCTGGCGTGCGGACCCGCCGCTTGCATGACCAGCGTCGCCCCTTTGTCGGCGCCCAAGGCCTCAGCCAAAGTCTTGCCGATCAGCACATCGCCTTCGCGCCCTGGACGCAGAGGCTGCGATCCAGGGGACACACGCGTCAGGCGCTTGGGACAGACCTTGTACTCACGTTCGGGATCGATGGCGGTCGCCATGAACATGGTCGATTCGCTGCCGTTGTTGACCATGCCGTCGAACGACAGGCGCGGAGCCACCGCCAGCACGCCTGGAACCGCTTCGATGCGACGAATCAAGTCGGCATCGTGCGGCAGGCTGCGCTTCAAGGGATCGTCGGATCCGATGTGCCCTTTGCGAAACACCTGCACTGCGCCGTGCTTGGATTCGACGGTGGTCTCGATCAGGTTGGCGACAAAGCCATTGTTCAGTCCTTGCAGCGCCACGATGGCCATGCAGCCAAACAGCACCGCCAAGGCCGTGATGATCGATCGTCGCTTGTTGCGCGACAGGTTGCGCAAAGCCAGAAGAAGAAGTCGCATGTCACACCGCCGCCAGCGCTTCGACAGGGCGCATCTGACTGGCCCGCACTGCCGGCCACAGCGCAGACAGCACTGCGCCTCCGGCAGCCAGAACCAGCACAAAAAGGATGTAGCCCATGCCAACCGTCGGATAGACGTGTAGCGGCGCCAGCATCCCCGGGAACTTAAAGACGATGCCTTTGTATCCGTAATAGAACACGAAGGCACTGCCGGCAGCGGCCCCCAAGATGCCACCCAAAAGACCCAAGATGCCGGCTTCCAGCAGGAACAGAGACAAGATCTGCCGTCGACGAACCCCTACGGACATCATGGTTCCGATCTCGCGCGTGCGTTCCAGCAC
>JAYRFD010001062.1:0-1868 GCA_041908565.1 Polyangia bacterium
ACCAGTGCGGCGCATGCACCACTTGATCGGGATCTGGGGACTTGCCGGTCGCATGCCACGGAGGCGGTTTTCCAACGGGAAGCGGCGGTCCTTCAAAGAACAGCAGCGTGCGCGGCGCAATCGCGCGCACCGCTTCGATCACGCGCCGGCAGAACGGCTTTAGGTAGTCGGCCTCGAAGTCCAGCGGACGCTCGGGCTGGCCCGGCCGATGGCGGAAGTAGTCGGGCTGCAGCAGGCGCGGGCCATGCCCTTCGTCGGTCCACACACCGTGCATCCGCCAGACGTCGTCTTCGGGACGACGCCAAGCGGACAGGCCCTGCGGGTTTAAGACGGTGTGCCCGGTCTGGCCGATGAAGGCGGGCGACATCTCCCATTCCTCGACGGTCTGGGGATAGCCAGCGCCAGCCAGCATGGCCTGATACGGAGTCGGACACGCGCCCTTTTTGATCATGCCGGTCGGCACTTCGGAAAGCGGCAGCCCCAGAAAGCCGGGCATCGGCTCGTTCATGCTGCCGTAGCCGACGACGTGGCGCAGATCCCGCAGGCGGCGCGCCACCTGACACAGCGCCGCGATGTAGTGGCGCTGCAGGAAGTGGCCAATGCCCTCGCCGTCGACCCGCAAGCGCGGCGCGAAGTCGTCGCCCGCAAAGAACAGCGCGAACATCGTCCCGGCCCCTAGCTTGGTTGCGTTGCTGGGCCAGACAAGCCCCGGCAGCTTGCCGCCTTGCGCTTGATGCACAAAGGCCGCGCCGGTCGCGTGCAGGTTGCCGATGTCGAAGCCGACCGCCTCCAGCGTCCAACCGGGAGCCCCGTCGCCGCCGGTGAAGCGGCTGAACACGTCCTGGTGCGGATCGATGTAGACCGAAAGCCCGTGCTCGCCGGCCTTTTCGACCATCGCGCGCAGGTAGTCCAGGTATTCCTCGTCGTACTGGCCGGGTCCGGCGTGCTCGATCGATTCCCAGGTGATGACCCAGCGCAGGAACGTCAGGCCCCAGGCCGACAGGCGACGAAAGTGCTGGTCCGCGTCGGAAAGCGGGAAGGGCCGACCGACAAACGACACCTGGCGATGCTGCCGCAGGTCCTGTTGAAGCTGCGTCGCTCCGTCGGGAATGCGCGGAACCTTCGAGCTTCCCCCCAGGTTGACGCCGCGCAGAAGCAGCGTGCGTCCCTGTTCATCTTTCAGCCACGGGCCATCGGTGTGCATAGCCCACGATAATGCGCCGCGCGCTGGCCCGAGCCGCAATCTGCGCAGCAGACCGCACTGCATGCAAGACGCCATTTCGCGCGATATCCAATGCGATATCCAATGCAATATCCAACGCGATATCCAATGCGATATCTAACGCAGCATCTAACGATATGTTTAACGCACGATTCAACGCGGCATTTCACGCAGCGGCATTCCGTGGTATCCCCAGCCCAGGAAAACAGCAGCCATGTCGGATCGTCCTTTGAATGTGGCGCCGCCTGTCACAGCCCCCAATCCAGCGCCGACCGCGCCGGCCCTTTTGGATCTGCGCGGCGAAGTCTGTCCGTACACCTTCGTGCGCACCAAGCTGGCGCTGGAAGACCTGCCCGACGGGGCCGAGCTTGAGATCTGGGTCGACCACCGCGCCGCCTTCGACAACGTGCCCCGCGCCCTGCGCGAAGACGGCCACACCGTGCTGTCCTGCGCGATCGACGGCCAGCCTCCGCTGTGTCGCATCCGCGTCCGCAACCACGCCCCACCCAGCCTTGGCTAGCGGCGGTTTTATTCAAATTAATAACAGATATAATCATCGGACAAATATTCGGGAATTTTAAGCTTTAAAAATCAACAAAAAACCTTGGCAGGATAAAATAAAAGCATAAATGTACGCCCTTCTGAG
>JAYRFD010001063.1:0-3824 GCA_041908565.1 Polyangia bacterium
GGTCTTGCTGGCCGTGCTGTCGCTGGCCGGCTGGCGCGGCTACAAGTGGTACGAGTCGCGCCCGAAGCCCGTCGAGATGTCCGTGCGTGTCGAGGCTCCCGATGCGACCCGCATCGAAGAGAACGCCAAGCCCGATGTGCTGCGCATTCACTTCGGAGCATCGGCGGCGCCGATCGAAAAGGTCAAGAAGCCCGTGACCGTCGGCATCCAGCTAGAGCCAGCCGTGCCTGGCGCCTGGGAATGGACCACCGACAAGATGCTGACGTTCACGCCGAAGCAGGACTGGCCGGTCGGCGAAGACTTCGTCGTGACCATGGCCAAGGCCGGCCTTCTGCGCGAAGGGGTGACCGTCAAGGACTACGAACTGAAGTTCCAGAGCGCGACGTTCACCGTCGAGGTTTCCCACACCGAGTTCCATCAGGATCCGCAGGATCAGAACCTGAAGAAAGTCGTGGCGACGGTGCAGTTTTCGCACCCGGTCGTCGCAGACGAGTTTGAAAAGCACCTGGTCCTGGAGCTGATCAGCAAGAAGGACGGCAAAGAGAGCTCAAAGCCGTACCGTTACCAAGTCAGCTACGACAAGCTGCGCGCGCACGCCTTCGTGCATTCGGATCCGCTGCAGATTCCAGAGCGTGAGTCGCACATGTTCGTGCGCGTCGGGGCTGGCCTGCGCGCAGCCCGCGGCGGCAAAGGCACCAAGGTTGAATCGCACGCCGTCGTGACGGTGCCCGGCCTGTACGACTTCCTGCGCGTCAAAGAATCGCACCTGACGCTGGTCAACAACGCACAGTACGAGCCCGAGCAGGTCCTGCTGGTCGAAGCCAACACGGGCATCAGCGAAGGCGAGATGCGCAAGTCGATCAACGCGTTCTTGTTGCCGGTGCGACCGCTGAACGACAAGTCGGGCAGCCAAGAGCCGTACTCCTGGAGCGCTTACGAAGTCAGCAAAGAGGTCCTGGCCAAGTCGCAGCCGCTGCGCTTGGACCAGATCGCCAACGAACGCGACTACGCGACGCTGCACAGCTTCCGCTATCAGGCCGACGTGGGGCGCACGATCTATCTGCAGGTCAAGCACGGGATGCGTAGCTGGGGCGGCTACATCCTGGACAAAGACTACGACGCGACGCTGCGCGTGCCGGACTTCCCACAAGAGCTGAAGATCATGCAAAGCGGCGCTCTGCTGTCGCTGTCCGGCGAAAAGAAGGTGTCGCTGTACACGCGTGATGTGCAAGCGCTGCGCGTCGAGCTAGGCCGCGTCCTGCCTGGTCAACTTCATCACCTGGTGGCGCAGAACACCGGCAACTTCCAGAGCCCGGAGTTTTACAACTACCGCTTCAGCGCCGAAAACATCACCGAGCTATTCACCGAGGTGATCAAGCTGCCACCGCTGCCGCACGGCAAGCCGCAGTACGCGGCCATCGACGTCGACAAGTACATCGAAGGCAAAGGCGACGACCGCCGCGGTCTGTTCTTGCTGAAGGTCGACAGCTGGGACGCCAAGCGCAAGATCAGCGCCGGCAAGACCGACAGCCGCCTGATCCTGGTCACCGACCTGGGCATGGTCGTCAAGGACAACGGCGACGGCAGCCACGACGTGTTCGTCCAGTCGCTGGCCACGGGCGAGCCGGTCAAGGGCGCCAAGGTGGACGTCATCGGCAAGAACGGCCTGCCGGTTCTCAGCGAAACCAGCGACGGGGACGGGCATGCTCACTTTCCCAAGCTGACGGCGTTTACGCGCGAAAAGTCAGTGCTGATGTACCTGGTGCGCAAGGGATCGGATGTGTCGTTCCTGCCCTACGACCGGCACGATCGATACCTGAACCTGTCGCGCTTCCCCGTCGAGGGCGTGCGCGACGAAGACAAGCCAGGCGGGCTGTCGGCGTACATGTTTTCCGACCGCGGCATCTATCGCCCGGGGGACGAGATCCGCGTCGGCCTGATCGTAAAGGGCCGCGACTGGAAGCAGAGCCTGGCCGGCGTGCCACTGGAAGTCACCGTCGAAGACGCGCGCGCCATGATCGTGAAGCACGAAAAGATCCGCTTGAGCGAGTCGGGCTTCGAAGAGATCAAGCACGTCACGCAAGAGGCTTCTCCCACGGGTACGTGGAACGTCAACGTCTACGTCGTCAAAGACAACCACCGCGGCGCCCTTCTGGGCAGCACGTCGGTGCGCGTGCAGGAATTTCTGCCAGACCGCTTGAAGATCAATGCGCGCCTGTCGGCGGACAGCGTCGAGGGCTGGGTATCGCCCGAGGGTCTGGAAGCACGCGTCTCGCTGCAGAACCTGTTCGGCACGCCAGCGACGGGACGCAAGGTCAAGGCGCTGCTGGAACTGTCGCCGACCTTCCCGACCTTCAGCAAGTTCCGCGACTATCGCTTTTCCGATCCGATGCGCGCCAAAGAGGGCGTGTCGGATCACCTGGATGAAGAAGAGACCGACGAGCACGGCGAAGCCAAGTTCTCGCTGAACCTGGCCCGCTTTGCGGCGGCCACCTATCGCCTGCGCTTCCTGGCCAACGGCTTCGAAGCAGAAGGCGGTCGCAGCGTCGCGGCAGAAGCGCAGGTCACGGTGTCGCCGATGCCCTATCTGGTCGGCTGGAAGACCGACGGCGACCTGCACTACGTCGGCAAGGGCAGCGAGCGTTCCGTGCAGCTTGTCGCGGTCGGCCCGCAGGGCAACAAGGTGGCGGCCAACGGCCTGCGCGGGTTGGTCTTGGAACGCAAGTATCTGTCGGTGCTGACCAAGCAGTGGAACGGCACCTACAAATACGTGTCGGTTAAGAAAGAGATCCCGGTCACCGACAAGGCGCTGAACATTCCCGACGCGGGTCTGAAGTACACGCTGCCCGCCGACAAGCCGGGCGACTTCCTTTTGGTCTTGAAGAACGAAAAAGACCAAGAGCTAAACCGCGTGGAATGGACGGTGGCAGGGACGGCGAACGTGACCCGCTCGCTGGAAAAGAATGCCGAGCTGCAGCTTGTTCTGAAGAACCCCGACGTCGAAGCCGGCGGCGAGCTTGAGCTTCAGATCAAAGCGCCCTACACCGGCGCGGGCCTGATCACGATCGAGCGCGACAAGGTCCTTTCGTACAAGTGGTTCAAGACGACGACCACGGCCAGCGTGCAGACCATCACCGTTCCCAACGAGCTTGAGGGCAACGGTTACGTCACGGTGACCTTTATCCGCGGCCTGGATTCGTCGGAAGTGTTCATGAGCCCGCTCAGCTATGGCGTCGCTCCCTTCACGCTAAGTCGAGCCAAGCGCACCGCGAAGATCAGCCTGCACACGCCGGATCTGTTGAAGCCGGGCGAGAACTTCAAGATGAAGTACTCGACCGATCGACCGGCCAAGATCGTTTTGTTTGCCGTCGACGAAGGCATCTTGCAGGTCGCCAAGTACAAGACGCCGGATCCGCTGGCGTACTTCTTCCAGAAGCGCGCGCTGGAAGTGAAGACCGCGCAGATCCTGGACCTGCTGCTGCCGGAATATTCGCGCTTGGTCAACGGCGATGGCGCGTCCGCACCGGGCGGCGACGGCGAAAACGCGGCTCTGCGCAACCTGAATCCGTTCAAGCGACGACGCGACAAGCCCGTCGCGTACTGGTCGGGAATCGTCGACGCCAGCCAAAAGGAACGAGAGCTAACCTACCCCATCCCGGATCACTTCAACGGCAAGCTGCGCGTGATGGCGGTGGCCGTGGCCGCGGACTCGGTGGGTGTGTATTCGAAGGGCGCGCTGGTGCGCGGCGACTTCGTCCTGTCCCCCAACGTGCCGACCTTTGTGGCCCCCGGCGATGAGTTCGAAGTCAGCGTCACCGTCGCCA
>JAYRFD010001064.1:0-4495 GCA_041908565.1 Polyangia bacterium
CTATGACGGCTCGACCTGGATCCAGTTCATGATCCAAAACGATCACTTCAACCTGCTGATCAGCGTCAGCCACGACGTGCCAGAAGGGCAACGGTCGGCGCGGACGACACGCGCCAAGCAAAAAGGCGATGAACTGCTGGCCTGCGCCACCGCCGCTTTACCGCCGCCTACCCGCTGACACCAGCCGCTGCATGGGGGGGGCCGAACCGCTGCGCGATCACGGCGGTGCGGAAGTCGAAGATGCGCGCAAGCTCGCGACGGACCAAGAGCGGGTGGGCGATGAAGCCCAGCGGCGCGCGGTACGTGACGCGATCGCTGATCAGCGTGCAGCCGTCCTGCTCGGCGAACAGGTGTTCATGCCACCACAGCGAATAGGGTCCGCTGAGCTGTTCGTCGGCAAAACGATACGGCGGCTGCCAGGCCGAGATGCGGGTTCGCCAGCGCATGGGCAAGCCACGCAGTCGAATCCGGTAGTCGATCAAGGTGCCGACCTGCATGGCGATGGGCAGCGGCGAATGGATGCGGAAGTCCAGAAACGACGGCGTCAGAAGCTGCAGGTTTTCGGCTTGCGCGAAGAACGCGAACACCTCGCTCAGCGGACGGGGCACGCGCTGCGTGCGCTGCAGAACTTCGGCGCCGCGCGGCGGTGGCAGCGAGGGCTGTTCGCGCAACAGGGCCTCGATCTGCGACGCGGGCAGGCCGCTTAGCGACGCGAGGATCTTGGGCAGCGGGTTTTCCACTTCTGCATGCGTCGTAGATGCTTGATTGGGCATGGTTCTTCCTTCTGGCTTGGGCGAGCTGCCGGCAGGCGGTTATGCACTGGGGCTCGTCGGTCGCCACGCTTGCACATGCTGCAGCAAGAACCGGATGGCTTCCTGTTCGTTGTCGGTCGCCATGTGGGCCGGTCGAGACCCCTGCGAAGGCATGCGGCGATCGATGCGCTGCGCTTGCAGCAGCCCGACCGAGGTTCGCATCAAGACGACGTGGGCAACGAAGCCCGGAACCGCTCGGTTGCGAAATGCGACGAGCAGCTCTTCAAATTCGGGATCGTTGCGACCCACGGCATCGCGCGAATCGACCAGCAGTCCTCTGCCGCGTCGGCCCAGCCGATCGTACGTGCCAAGCACTTGATCGTAGGTGTGCTTTGCGGATTCAAGCTTCGGAAAAGGCACAGAGGTCCGTCGGTAGCGCACAATCTTCCCGTCGTGTTCCAGCGTGATCACGATGAAGTCGGTGTGCAGCAGCACCGCGGTGGGGGTGGGCATGGACCTATGGACTCGGGACGAGCTCAGCATATGTTGCGGGCGCCGACCCGAAACACGCAAGGCCGGGAAACACCCAGTGCTATGATGTCGCTGCCGCGCTCTTTGCGACGTGCCGTTGGCCCATGGCAGAACCTCGCGAGCAGCAAGAACGACTGGTGTCTTCAAAAGGCGAAATCCAGGTTGCGTGGCTGCGACCTGGCGTCTTGTTGGTTCGGCTGCGCGGTCATTTTGATATGAAGCTGGGCCGCTTCATGTTGGACACCGCAGCCCGCGGGCTAAGCCAGCAGTCGCGCATCCAGATCTTCTGCGACTGGGGTGACGCGACGGGCTACGACTCGGATGTGCGCGTCACGTTTACTAGCTGGGTGGCGGCGCAGTCGCAGCGCGCCAAGCTGTACATGCTGGTCACGTCGAAGATCGTAGCCATGGGCGTGTCGGTGGCGAACTTGGCTTTGAACGGAGCGCTGGAAGTGTTCAACAACCGATCCGTGTTCGAGTCGCGCCTGCGCAACGCCAAAGCTGGCCTGCTGACCAGCTAAGCGCGTATCGGGTTTTTCATCGCCCGAATTGCCGATTTACTTATGTTTGTGAAGTAATATTGTGTCAATACCGTCGGCGCGCCGAGGGCAGAACATCAGCGCGTGGGGTGCGGAGATCGCGGAACGACGGAGCAGCCTCCCTGGATGCAGCGGGCGGGGCCGCAGGCCAGCTGGCGGGGCTGGCAGACGCTATCGACATCGACGCTTTTGCAGTCTTCGTCGGTCTTGCAGGTGCCGCCGATGGCCCAGGCGATCTGGCAGCTGCGCTCGACACAGATCGGAGTTCCCGTGCAGCTCCAGTCACTGCTCATCGCTGTGACGCACAGCACCGATTCGCCGCACTGACGTTCGCGTCGCTTGCTGTGGCGAGCCAGCGAGCGCTTGTTGATGCCCACGCCCACACCGCCAGCGCTGCAGCCGCAGCAGTCGAGCGAAGTCTTGGTGCAGTCGCTGTCTTGACGGCAGGCTTGCTCGCTGGCCGTCGGGTACACGGTGCGTGGCGACTCGGGCGCTAGCGCCGCAGCCATCCAGATCCACAGCCAGGCATCAAGCATCGACGGCCTCGCTTCGCGGACAGAGGTTCACGATGCACATTTCACAGAAGTCCCTTCTGTCGCATATAGCGCTCTTTGTTGCGGGCGCCGCGTCGGACCAGCATGGGACGCAGCAGGCGCTTGAGCCCCGGCGACAGATAGCCCAAGGTGGCCAGCCAGCCGGATGCACGTGGCAGATCGACCTCGGTTTCACGCAGGGCCAGCGCGCGCAGGGTCACGTCGGCCACTTCATCCACCGTCGACATCGGCTGCGAAAAGGTAATTTCCGAGACCTTGCGAATGTCGTCGAACAAGTCGGTGTCGACCGGGCCGGGGTTTACGCACAGGACGTGGATGTTGCGCGATTCCAGCTCTTCCCCCAGCGCGCGCGAAAAGAAACGCAGGCCCGACTTGCTGGCGCAGTAGGCGGTCTGTTCGGCAAACGGGACTTTGCCCGCCAGACTCGAGATCTGGATGATCGCTCCGCCCGGTCGCAGGACATCCAGCACGCGTCGGCTCAGGTAAACCGGCGCGACCAGGTTCACTTCGATCACCTGCGCCATCTGCGCGGGCGTCACGGTGTGAACGGGACCGCGGTGATTGACGCCGGCGTTGTTGACCAAGATGTCCAAGCCGCCCAGCTTATCGACCACGGTCTGCGGCAGGCGGTCCAGGGCCGATCGGTCGCCGACGTCGGCGGACAGCGTCAGCACCTGGCTGGTTCCATTTTTCACCGAGGGCTCTGACCGCAGGCTGTCGGCGGCCGCTTCCAGCTTGTCGACGTTGCGCGCGACCAAGACCACGCTTGCGCCCTGCTGCACCATGCGCTTGCCAAGCGCGAGCCCAATACCGGATGAGCCCCCCGTGATGAGGGCAATCTTGTGAAGAAGCTGCATGCCGCCACTATACGCCGCGACTCGGCGCAGCACGCAGCGACAATCGGTGCGGCCTGCGCTTCGGTTGCTGACTTCGCTCAGCCTGCGAAACCGGGCGGCCTGGGCCTTTTGCGATCGCGGCGGCGCGTGCGCAGTTTCGGTTGTGTGGCTGGCGTTGGACCGACGGAGCCGCGCCTCTAGTTCGTGTCAGCAATGCAGGATTGCCGTCGGGCAGTCACCCTGGCAGAATGGCCGCCGTGGCATCCCAGACCTATCCCAAGACGTGCCGCTGCGGGCACGACATCCAGAATCCGTTGGTTCATCCAGAGCCCAAATACACGACCGCCGGCTGGCTGATGTTGCTGCTTGGCGCGACGCCAAGTCCGACGCATGCGCTGTACGTCTGCAGCCGCTGTACGCAAGTCCTTGGCGCGACCAAGGATCCCAAGATCTTGCGCGAGTTTTCCTAGCCCAAGTCCCCACCCGTTCTGCACCGATCTTCCCCGATCCTTGATCTTCTGCGCACACGCTTGGCAGGCTTCGCGGACACCGCGCTAGACCGGCTCGTGCTGACGTCGCTTCCGACGGGCTGTGCACGGCGCGAAGGCGTTTCGGTGGTGCCGCTTCGCGATGTGTGTGCGTCGGCTCCTTTCGACGGGCGACCTCGGATATCATGGGAATGGCGAGTCGCCAATGAAGGATGGTTCCCCGGGCTTCGCTGCAGCCACTGACAGCGATCACTGCGCGCACTGTGGCGCAAGCGTTCGGCCTGGCAGTCCGCATGTCTGCGCCGATGGACCCACCGCTGCAATCGAACGGGCGGCTGGCGCCGTCGACAATCGCGACGCACCGTCGATGCCCGATGCGCAAGAGCCGGATCCGCTGCTCGGCACCGTCCTGTCCGATCGTTATGAGCTTCAAGCGCGCATCGGTCGCGGTGGCATGGGCGTGGTGTATCGCGCTCGCCACACGCTGCTGAACCGCACCGTGGCGGTGAAGGTCTTGCTTAAGCAGCGCACCGAAGTCGATCAGCGACGCTTCTTGCAAGAGGCCCGCTTGGCTTCGCAGGTTGTGCATCCGAACATCGTGTACATCTCGGACTTTGGTCTGCTGCCGGACAAGCGACCGTACTTGGTGATGGAATTCATCGAGGGTCCGACGTTAAGCCGCGTACTTCGGCGGTCCCCCGACCACCGCATCGACCTGCTGCGCGCTTGCAAGATCACTCTGCAGATCGCGCGAGGCATGCAAGCCGTCCACGACCAGGGGATCGTTCACCGAGA
>JAYRFD010001065.1:0-7785 GCA_041908565.1 Polyangia bacterium
AGCGGAGCCGGCTTTCTGCCCCTGGATCTGACGGGCGACACCGCCACCGCCGTCCACTTGTTCGGCACCTTCACGCTGAAAGACGGAACGGTGGTGCCGACCGACCTGACGCTGATCACCGACGTGCTCGATTCGCACAAGCTGGTGTTCGTGCCGCACCCGACGCTGGACAGCATGGGCAAGCTGACGGGCCTGGGCTCACGCGCCGGTCGCTTCATTGGAACCTTCGAGCCCGAGGTGCTTTCCGGCGCCAACGTGCAGCACGGCGTCCCCCTGCCCTGCAGTCCGCAGTGCATCGTCGACGTCGGATCGCCGCTGCAGGTCCTTTACCTGAAGTTCCTGGCCAACTTCACCGAAGGCCTGCGCCGCTTCGGTCTGCGCAACCTGGAACCCGAGATCCGCGATCAGGTCCTGGCCGTCGTGCGCCGCACCTATGCCGACTGGAACGTCGAGGTGCGCGACAGCTTGCCGACGGACTTTGACGAGTTTACGACCATCGAGATCGGCGGTCCGGATCCCAACAACGCGGGCCTGTTTGGGCTGGACAACAGCGAAGCCTTGGACAGTGGCAACCTGCGCTTGAACGACTACATCGGCGGCTTCAACGCAGCCGCCGATCGCAAAGGCGTCTATGGCTTCGGTGGCGTGTTCATCGAGCCGTTCCTATCGCTGTCGCCGCGCGCTGCGATGCCGCTGCCGATTGCCTCGCCGCGCTTCGACGAGGTCTTTGCCGCCTTCATCCCCGAATACGGCGGCCAGCCCGCCGGTCGCAGCGAGCTTGCCCCGGACGAACGCCGACAGCCGGCCCTATTGGAAGCGATCCGAGTCTTGGGCGCGCTGATCGGCGGCACCGTCGCGCACGAGTTCGGACACAGCATCGGCATGGCCGTCGTCCCCGGCGGTGGCAGCCACAACGCCGGCGACTTCGATCGCGAGCTGATGGACTCTGGCCCGTACCGGCCGTTTGAAGAACGGGCCGAGCTTGGCGACTATCAGCAGCGCCCCTCGGGCTTTTCGATGAACCACCGCGCCTACCTGAACCAGATCCTGCCGCGCGACTGACGGCGAAAGCGGATCGGGTTCGCCCATCGCTTCAGCCCATCGCTTCAGCCGATCCCTTCCGCCGATCACTTCAGGCGGTAGTTGCCGACGAAGCCGTCGACTTTGCCCAAGGCAAGCTGGTCTTTGATCGTCGAGTTGGTGGTGCCCACCGCGAACACCCCCAGGCCGGGGTTTTCGACGATGCCGCGCACGATGTCCTCGCCCGCGGTGCCGATCTGCGTCGCCCACTCGGTCTCGCCGTCGCTGCGCAAGCGGAAAAACGCCATGTCCTTGCCGCCTTGGTACATGGCCGAGGGCAAGGCCAAGCTGACGTAGCCAGCCGCGATGACGCCGCCTTGCGCATGCGGGATCAGGCCGAAGATCTCGTCTTCAAACAGCGTGCCCAGCTGTCGCTGCCAGCGCACGCTGCCGGCGCCCGGATCCAAGCTGGCGACAAACCCGTCGATGCGGCCCAGCAAGGTCTGGCCGCCAAAGCCGCCTGCCGTTCGCCCGCCGATGTACAGCGATCCAGCACTTCCAGTGGCCAGCGTGATGGCTTGCACTTCGTCGTCGACGGGGCTGCCCAGGTTGACGCCCCAAGTGACGCCGGTGCCGGGCACAAAGCGATAGACCGCCGCATCGCGCCCCCCCAAGGACGTCGCCCCGGCGAACGCGGCATCGGTGGCCCAGCCGCCCACGTAAAAGGCGCCTTGTCCGTCTCCGACGATGCT
The DNA here is from genome assembly GCA_041908565.1 of Polyangia bacterium. Taxonomy (GTDB): domain Bacteria; phylum Myxococcota_A; class Polyangia; order Palsa-1104; family JAEUJZ01; genus JAEUJZ01. Next base: position 1,773 of record JAYRFD010001065.1, read on the forward strand.
GTTCAGCGAGTCATCCTTGGCACTGCCAAACTGCGTCAGCGATTCTTGCGTGCCATCAGCCCGGTACTTGACGACGAAGGCATCCGATCCACCGCGCAGGGTCTGCCCGGGCAGCGTGCCGGTGGTCGATCCGACGGCATACGCGGCTCCGCTGCCGTCGACCGCCACGGCAACCAAGAAGTCGGCCCCCGGGCTGCCAAGCTGTCGCAGCCAGTCCAGCGTGCCGTCGGCTTTGATGTGCGCGATCACGGCATCGCTGTCGCCGCCCGCCTTGGTCTGCCCTGGGAAGGTACCGTCGGTAAAGCCGACGACGTACAGGTTGCCGCTGGGATCGATGGCGGCTCCGCGCCATTCATCGGTGCCGGCCGTGCCCAGCTGTTTTTGCCACTGCACGCTGCCGCTTGGATCCATCTTGATGACGTAGCCATCGCCCAGCGCGCTGCCGGTCGGAGCGTCAGGCAGCCGCCCCTTGGTGGTGCCGGCGATGTACAGCGTGTTTGCCGATCGCGCGATGCTGTACAGCGCATCGTCTTCGCTGGTGCCGACCTGACGCTGCCATAGATCGCCGACCGCAGCCTCGGGGGGGTGACAGCCAGCGGCCGCGCTCCACAGGCTTACAAGGGCGATGCCAAGGAAAACGCTGCGCGACACGCTGCGGCGAATGCGAATGATGTCCATGGTTCCTCCTTCTGCTGCTCTGCTCTGCTCTGCTCTGCTCTGCTCTGCTCTGCATCCGCATCGCGTGCGGATTCGCTGCGATTCTTTCCTGCGTCGTGTGCAGACGCAAGAAGGCGGCTTGCCAACAACGCAAGGCTGGCATGCCCCGCCCTGCGCGATTCCTGATACGCTGCGCCGCACCTCGGCCATGCCGATTGGGAGGTCAAGCAACCATGACGCGAACTGTCACTCGACCCCGCTCTCGTCTTTCTGCAGGCGGAAGCGCCCTGTTTTCGGGGCTTACCATCGCCCAGCTTTTGCTGGTTGGCTGCGCGGTAGAGCCCGCTCAACAGCCCAGCCCACAGTCGCAAGTCGCCGCGGATCGCTATGTCGCGCATCGCGATCCGGAAGCGGGCGCCCCGACGTTCATCTGGCTGGATCAGCAGCCGCAGCAGGGCGACGCCACGACGGTGGCCTGGCGCGTCCTGCACAGCCTGGTGGACACCTATGGCATGGATGCCGACGCCATCGCGGCAGCGCGCTTGGTCGATCTGCATGACATCGGCCAAGGCGCGTACATCGCTCGCTTTGAACAAGAGGTCGATGGCCTGGATGTCTTCCGCCACACCGTGAACATTGCGCTGTCGCGCGATCTTCGACCGATTGCCGCGACGGGATACCTGGCTGCGCATGGCAAGCCAACGAATCCGCAGTTCGCGCTTCCTGCCGAAGAGGCCGTGGCTCGCGCCATCGCCGACATGACGGGGGCCCAGACCACGCCGACGCCCCTGCCCAAGAACCAGGCAAAGTACGAAACGCATGCCGTGCCGGCCTTTGCCGTCGCGGGTCAGCGCTATACGGCGGCGAGTCCGCCACGCAGCAAGCGCGTGTGGTTTTCGCAGGGCGGCGTTCTGGTGCCTGCGTACTACGTCGAAGTTGACCTGTCGGTGGGTGACCAGCCTGACTCGGAACTGCGGTCGTATGTCATCGCGGCCAGCGATGGAGCGGTGCTGTTCAAAAACGATCTGACGGCCGCCGATTCGTACACGTATCGCGTGTGGGCCGACAAAGCGCCCAGCTTCCAGCCCTGGGATGGCCCGCATGGCAACGGCTTCACGCCGCACCCGACGGGCAAAAAAGACGGCACGGTGCTGACGTATACGGCGTCGCAGCTTGTGACGGCAGAAAGCACGGGCTTTTCCAAGAAGGATCCGTGGCTGCCCGCGATGGCAACGGAAGCCCGCGGCAACAACGCGGTGGCCTATGCCGACGTTGCTTCGCCCGACGGCTATGGCATGGGCGACGTCATGTTGAAGCCCAGCATGCCCGGCACCTTCGATTACATGCTGAAGGTTCCCGACGACGATCCGGCCAAAGATGATGCTAGCAAGCAGGCGGTCACGACCAACTTCTTCTACATCATGAACTACCTGCACGACACGTTCTACGACGCGGGCTGGGATGAAAAATCGCGCAACCCGCAGCTGGACAACTTTGGTCGCGGCGGGGCCGACAAGGACCCGATTCGCGCCGAAGCGCAGGACTATACGGGGCGCAACAACGCCAACGCATCGACTCCGGCCGACGGAGCGTCGCCGCGCATCCAGATGTACCTGTTCGATCCGCAGGAAGACGCGCTGCGCGTCACCATGCCGATGGATCTGGCCAAGACGCTGACGGTTGGCCGGGCGTCCTTCGGCGCGCAGAAGTACGACATCACGGCCGAAGTGGTGTCCGTCAACGACGGCATGGGGATGAGCCCCAGCGACGGCTGCGAGACGCCCTACATCAACGCCATGGCGGTCAAGGACAAGATCGCTCTGGTCGATCGCGGCAACTGCTTCTTTGAAGAAAAGGCGTACAAAGCGCAGGCCAACGGCGCCAAGGCGATCATCATCGTCAACAACGTGCCGGATGCGCCGGGAGGCATGGCCCCCGCGCCGACGCCTCCGCCGATGCCGGTCACCATTCCGGCCCTGATGATCCCGCAGGTCGATGGCAACGCCATCCGCGCCAAGCTGATGGGTGGCACCGCCGTCACCGCCGCGTTCAAGGCGACGATCAGCAACAACGATAGCTCGCTGGACGGACACATCGTCACGCACGAATGGGGACACGTCCTTTCGAACCGCTTGATCGGCAACGGCAACGGCCTGTCGAACAACCAAGGGCGATCGATGGGCGAAGGCTGGAGCGACTTCATCGCGCTTCTGGTCACCACGCGGCCCGAAGACGCCATGGCCATGTCGAATGCCGACTGGAAGGGCGCGTTCGGTGCAGCCGCCTATTCCCTGGGACCGGGAGGCAACTCGGCCTATGACGGCATTCGCCGCTATCCGTACTCGATCGACATGGCGAAGAACCCGCTGATGTTCCGCCACATCGCGAACGGAACCGCGCTGCCGATGACGCCGCCGCCCGCCTTTGGACAGACCGGCAGCAGCAACGCCGAAGTGCACAACAGCGGCGAAGTCTGGTCGAACATGCTGTGGGAATGCTACGTCGCGCTTCTGAAGGACACGACGCGCTATACGTTCGCGCAGGCGACGCAGGCCATGCGCGAATATCTGGTGGCGGGCCTGAAGCTGACGCCGAACGCGCCGACCATGGTCGAAGCGCGCGATGCAATCCTGGCGGCCGCGCTGGCCAAGAACCAAAAGGACTTTGAGCTGTTTGCGCGCGCCTTCGCCCGTCGCGGCATGGGCGTTGGATCCGTTGCGCCGCCGCGTAGCTCAAGCTCGCACACGCCCGTCAAAGAGAGCACGGCGTTCGGTGGCGGCATCCAGATCGAGTCGATCACCCTGGTCGACAACCTGCGATCCTGCGACGACGACGGCATCCTGGACAACCGCGAGCGCGGTCAGCTGATCGTCAAGCTGCGCAACAGTGGCTGGCTGCCGATCACCCCGCGGGCCCGCGTGTCCTCGGATAGCTCAACGGTGAGCTTCCCGCGCGGCGCGCAGATCGGTTTCCCGACGGTGCAGCCGTACCAAAGCGTCACGGGCCGCGTGGAAGTCGCGCTGAACGGAGCTAGCCCGCTTCTGGGCCTGGGCTTGAGCCTGAACATCAGCGCCAGCGATCTGGCCCAGCCGGGTCCGGTGGTTGTCTCAGACTCGTTCCTGGTCAACTACAACTTGGAACAGAGCGCGTCGACGGAAGACAGCATGGATGACCCGGGCGCCGGCTGGACGGCGGCGGGCGATCCCAAGCTGGACACGCAGGGACCGTGGCGACACGTGCGCAGCGGCACCGGCGGCCTGTGGTCGATTCCCGATGCGCCGCTGGCGTCGGATCAGTGGCTGGTGACTCCGCCGCTGCAAGTCGGCAGCGCGCCGTTTAGCTTCTCGCTTTCGCACCGCTACAGCTTCGAAGCCGACACCTTCACGTACTACGACGGCGGCGTGATCGAGCTAAGCACCGACGACGGCATGACCTGGACAGACATCGCTCCGGCGTTCAAGAGCAACGGCTACAACGCCACGCTGTGGACACTGAACACGCCGCTGAAAAGCCGCCGTGCATTCTCGGGCAACAGCACGGGCTATCCAGGCTTTGTGACCACCACCGCAGAGTTCGGCACGACGCACGCTGGCAAAACCGTCAAGCTGCGCTTCCGCGTCGGCACCGACGCAGATGTCGGCGCCACGGGCTGGGATCTGGATCAGATCAGCTTCACCGGCCTGACCAACACGCCCTTCCCGGCGCGTCGCAACAACAGCGCAAGCTGTCCTCTGCTTCCGACCCCGTAGGCCGTCCAGCCCATCCCCGGGCCAAAAATCTGAGATCCCGGCACGGACCCCACCGTGCACAATAAGGAAGGGCGATCAACTCGCACCTTCGTCGGGAGACTCAGCATGACGCAGCCCTCCTCTTTCCTTTCGACATCCCCCCGCCCCCGGCGCCGCTTCTTGGCGTCGGTGGGCTGGCTTGCTTTGTCGCTTTCCGTCGGCCTTTCGCTGACCGCGACTGGCTGCAGTCAAAGCATGCGCCTTGTCGCCCAGCGCCCCGAGCTAATGACGCCGGGCGCGCTGCGCATCGTCTTGTTGGAAGTCGATGACAACACCATCACCGTCGACGTGTTCAATCAGACGAACACCGTGATGCTGATCTATCGCGACGCCGTGCTGCTGAGCACATCGGGAGGGCTGCGCGCCCGCATGCCCGGCGGCGTCGGCCACGTGTACACGGTTCCGCCCGGCGGTGTGCACAAAGTCCGCGTCCGCTACGACCTGAACGGCCTGCACCGCGGCGATCAAGTGGCCATGGTCTTTCAGAACGCGATCGTTATCGCGGGCCAGCCAGTTCCCGTCGAGCCCCTGCCCTTCGTCCTGCAGTGATTCCCCACGACAAAAACCAGGATGGAGCGCCGATCGCTGCCTCGCCTGACGCGGCGATCAAGGCAGCGGAATCCGCGCGGCTCTGCGTCTACCGGGGATCGATGCCACCCGATCGCTTGTCGGCGATCGCCCAGCTTGAAGCGCTGACCTTGCACGACGAAGCGACGCTGTGGGGAGCCGCGGGACTGGCGCAGACCCTGGAACGCCCCGAGGCTACGCTGACCCTAATCGAAGATCGGGGCAGCGTGCTGGCCTACTGCCTAAGCACGTGCATCGCCGGTGAGTGCGAGATCCTGCAGATCGCCACGCATCCCCAGCATCAGCGTCGCGGCCTGGGACGCATGCTTCTGACTGCCGTCATGACCGCCGTCCAAGAACAAGGCTGCGATCGCGTCGTGCTAGAAGTCCGTCGAGGCAACCTGTCTGCGCGTCGACTGTACGAACAGCTTGGCTTTCAACTGGATGGGGTCCGACGCGGCTACTACGGCGGCTCTGCAGCAGACCAGGATGCGCTGCTGCTTTCTTGCCCATTGCGGACAACGATCGCCCCCCCTGCATCGGCCCCCTGCATCGCCCGCTGATCCCCCCTAGTTGCCTGTTTTCCGACGGACAGACGAAACGAACGGACCGCTTCACTTACCCCATAGATTGTGGAACGCCAGATCGGATAAGATGAATTTCGCAGCCGGATGCCGAGTGAAGGTCAAAATGCCGCGTCGCTGATCGGCCGTACTATCGGCGGTCGGTACACAATCAAAGCGACCATCGGATCTGGTGGTATGGGGCACGTTTACCGCGCGACCCAGGCCCCGATCAACCGCGAGGTCGCGATCAAAGTCCTGCGCGTGGATCTTGCCCACCAGGAAGGCGTCGCTGAGCGCTTCAAGCGCGAAGCGAGAGCCGCCAGCATGATCCAGCACCCCAACGCCATCACCATCTTCGACTTCGATCAAGATGGCGACATCCTGTACCTGGCGATGGAGTTCCTATCGGGAGAGACGCTGCGCCAGCGCTTGCGC
>JAYRFD010001066.1:0-5651 GCA_041908565.1 Polyangia bacterium
ATTGGCACCGATGTCCAGCGTCAGGTACAGCGTGCGCGGCTTTTCGCTGCGGTTTTCCAGTCGGTACAGTGCGTCGACGCGGCGCAGGAAGTGCTCTTCCAGCGCATCGCGATCGAAGCTCACGCGCTGTGGCTCATCGCGCGTCTGGCTTTTCACGCTGGTCAGCGACACATCCAGATCGCTGCCGTATTCCAGGAAGCGCCGCTCGCCCGGCTTCAGGCGCTCGATCGCCGTTTCGCCAGCCAGTGTTCCGTCGCTGTAGATCGACATCGGGCCGGCCGGCAGCGTCTGCTTGGTGCTGTTGACCAGGCGCAGTCCGGCGCGTGCAGAGCCTCCCGGCTTGGCCAGCGTCGTGATCGCTTCGGCTTCGACGCTTTCGTTGATAAAGGGCAGAAGCGCCGAGCTACGCGCCCGCAGATCGATCGAGTCGTTCATGGTGTACGTGAACAGCGATCCCGACTCGATTCCCGTCGACTGCGCCGCTGCCGCCAGGTTGCCGACCTGCAGCAGCGAGCTGTTGCCTTCGCCGCCCCCGCCCGATCCATGACCGATGGTTCCGATGCTGCCCAGGCCAATGGTGCCTTCACCGGTTCCGCCGCCGCCCATGCCGGTGCCCGACAGACCCAGACCGCCCGTTCCATAGCTTTCTTCGATGTGGTCACCCCACATGCGATCGGCGCTGTTGCTGAGTAGCTGCGGCACCGTCGAAAGTTGATTTTCTGGCGTCACCAGCTGACGTCGCGTGTAGCGCGGCGCGGCAATCGGGAACAGATACGAATCGGGGCGACCGCTGACCAGGTGCAGCTTGACGCCTCGCCAGTCTTCGTCGGTGTCGTTGTGGATCAGCGACCAGCCCTGCAGCGCGGCACTGCCCTTGGCTTCGCCTACGACCAAGCGATAGGTCACGCGCCACAGCGGCGTCTCGGTCAAGTAACCCAGCGTGATCGGTCCACCGTCACGACTGAGCAAGCGCAGCATGCGCTGCGACTGCGCCCCGCGCTGCGTCACCGCATCCAGAGCCGTCCCCAAGCGACCGGCATACGTCGGATCCAGCGGTCGAATGGCGCTGATCACGCTGGTGGGAATGCGCACCAGTTCGCCGGTTTCCGACAGCAGCATCAGCACCAGTTCAGGCTTGGCGGCCGGCACGGCGGGCTTGTCTTTGCTTGTGCTCTTGCCGTCTTCGCTGGCCTTTTCCAGCTCTGCTTCTTTGGCCGTGTCCGATGCCGAGTGGCCGTTGCGCTGCACGTCGATCAGGCGACCGTTGATCGTCGCTTCACCGACGCGCACCGCCATCGCCGCACCTTTTAGCGACAGCAGGAGTTCGCGATAGCTGACGGCATCATCGTCGTTCTGCGGCAGTCCGGCCAGCGCGCGGCCCATGCCTTTGCTGACGCTGCTGGGGAACGACAGTCCGTACACGCGGGCCGTCTTGTCCTGGCTGTAGATGATCAGCGACTTCAGCGCATCGTCCAAGTGCCCGGCGGGCAGCGGCAGGCCGGTGTCGTCGCCGCTGACCGAGCCGGCTCGTTCAAAGTAGCCGATGCCGGTCTCGTACAAGCGCAGCGTGCGCAGCGGCAGGATCGACAGCGACCGACTGGCGGTCTGCGTGTAGGCCGGCGTGCACGCGGGCAAGAGTCCCAGCAAGGGAAGCAGACGTCCCCATGTCAGGCGTCGGCGGCCACCGACCGATGAGAGCCCCACAGATGGATTCACCAAGGATTGCGATGGTTTGCGCATTAGAACTCGACATTGTACGCGCAGCCAGGCCGCGATCCCAGACCCAAAAGAATCGCGCAGCGCCGACCACTTTGAGATCCCGATGAGATCCCGATGAGATCCCGATGAGATCCCGATTCGGCACAAGCGCCCGTCGCCCATCGGGGTGTTGAAGCAAGGTCTGCGCGTGTGCTCTGTTGTGCGCAGCGAAGCTCAATCAACGCGCGGTCGAAGCACGGATTCGCGTGCATCACGCTGCCTTTGGAACTGGAACCAGCGATCGCGATGCGGCGTTTGTTCTGGGGTGATCGGAATGCAGCGACTGCGCTGCGGTGACTGCAACGCGCTGATCACACTGCTGCGATCGCGACGCTGAGAGCGCGATCATAAGAGCGCGCTGCGGCGATCCCAATGCCGCGATCGCGATGTGGTGAATGCGTTGCGTCTACTTTTGCGGTGCGGGGTCATGCAGCAGGATGGCGCGCGAGTACAGCAGGCTGAAGCCATGGCGCTGCGCGTTTTCCTGCGACTTCGATCCGGGCTGCGTTGTGATCACGGCGATGTCACAGCCGGCATTCGCTCCGTCGGCCAAGCGATGCGCCAAAAGAGCGCTCTGCACACCGCGGCGACGAAGATCGGGCAGCGTGGCCGAGCCGCAAAGCTGCGCGACCCCTTGGCCGGCTGCGATGCGCAGGCCCGCGCCGCCGGCTTCGCGATCATCGATCTGCGCACGGTATCGAACAAAGCCAGGCAGGCTGACCATGTCCATCATCGAACGCTCGATCGCTTCGCGTGCAAAAGACTCGTGCGAGGCACCCCCGGGCACCGCATCGGGGTGGGCAAAGCCTGTCACCACTGCATCCATCCAGGCACGACCGGCCGCCGCGTCTTCGGCTTTCACCGCGGTGATGCGCAGGTGCGTCGAATCGGCGCTCGCTTTTCGCTGCGGCGTTGCCGTCGGTGGCAAGCGAAGGCCCAGGACGTTTTCGAATGCCACCAAGATGTAGCCGCGGCGGCACAGCGTATGAAACACCGACCCATCGGCCAGCGTGCAGACCTCGGCCTGCACGGGTGTTGATCGACGCGCAAACTCCTGTTCGACGATCGCAAGCCGATCAAGATCGACCGCAGACAGCGGCCCATGAAGGCCGATGCCAATCAGCTTGTTGAACGGCGCTGGCTCAGCGACGTGAACGGCGACGCCACCGGCAAGCTCGCTGGAAAACACGCGCCCCGACGGACTGCGCGTTCGCACGGACGCGGCAAGCTCCAGCGTCATCCGGCTCTCGGCGGCTTCGATACGGCGGGCAAGATCGGCAGAGGCAAACATGGCGCGCATGCTATCGCGCAGCCACCAGGCTTTCTATGTGGCAAACCGGTCCGGCTTGGGTGCGCGACCTGCCTACACCCCCGTCGCGCGCGGTCATTGAGTGGTCGTTGAGCCATCGGTTAGCCGTCGGTTAACAGGCGGTGAACCGTCGGTTAGCCGTCGGTGAACAGGCGCTGAGCCGTCGCTGAACGGTCGTTGAGCGGGCCTGTGACTCTGCCATCGACCTGCCGGGGTCCAAGGCGATAAAGTGTTGGCTCTGGGGGAAAATCGAATGAACGATCGCATGGGTTCGTGGGGGAAATGGTTGGTCGGCGCGACTATGGCGCTGGCGCTGGTCAGCAGCGGCTGTGAACGCAAGGTGCCTGAAGACATCGTGCGGAAGTCGATGCAGAGCGCCATGCGTCAGGCGCCAAACACCACTTCGGCCATGTGCGGAGTGCCCGTGAAGGGCTTCGCAACGACCGAGGTCAAGATCACCAAGCGCGGCGAAAAGAACACCGGCACCGCACACCTGATCGGCAAGCCGTGGCCGGGGCTGAACCTGCCCAAGCAGTGCGAAGGTGACGTCGAGTACGCGTACAGCTACACGTCGAAGACCTCGCGCAGTGGGCGCCGACGCCAGACGACGGTGACCTGGTCCTTGGAGCAGCTGAAGCTAATCGCCGTCCAGACGCCCGGCGTGACCTTCAAGCCGGTGCAAGAAGCCCCGCCCGAAGCCGACGACGGCGACGACGACAAGCCCGCGGACAAGTAGCCAAATCGGGCTGCCCGGGGGCGTCCACCCTGGCCACGTTAGGCCAGGCGAAGTGCAGCGACTTGCTCGGCTTCGAAGGTGGCGCCGAGCAAGCCGGCTGATCCGCAACAAGAGCCTCTCTCTGCAGAACGCCGTCCGCTGTCCAGCACCTGAAACCGAATCACGAAAGCCTGGTACCGATCGCGCGCTGATGCCTCGGTTCCTTGAACCCTCATCTAAGGCTGGCCAGCGCCAGCCTGTCACTCTTCTGCACTGGATCACGCGCGACGGCGAGTAGGCGCCAGAGCCGCATCCTGGCCGGCGCGCAAATCTTGCCAAGCCTGGATCCGCGCTGTCTTGCCCTCCCGGGTTGCCCTCGTTCCTGCCCGCAGGGGACCCAAGCAGTCAGGTTCCGACGGCTGCGGAGCGCGTCCGCCGGTTCGTCACTTTGCCTCCGCCCCAGCAGTTGTCCGCTTGTAAGGGAAAAAATTACGCAGACAGCTGCTGCCAATGTGGCTTTACGGCGACCTGATCCCGCTTGCTAGTCCCTGGGGTTCTGCTCAGGACAGCGACGGAGAGGAGGGCTGCCTAGCCTGAATCGGCAATTCGCTTGGTACAGCGTTTGCTTCACCAATAGGCCGGACAGCGCGATTCACCCATAAATGGGATACGGCGAACCTGGCATGATCTGCATATCCAGGTGAACTGCTATGCCTGAAATTGTTGTCGTTTCTGGCGTTCAGGCAAAGAAGTCGCCAACAAGTATCCTTAGCTTGGAGGAAAATTATGGAAGTCGGTAAAGAGCAAAGCAGGCGTCCATCTCGCCGTAGATGGCGCAATACCGTAGGAACCATTGTGCTTATGGGCTTGCCAATAATCACAAGTGCCTGCGCTACTTCGCTAAATGAGAGATACTACTTGATGGCGATGGATCGTGGCGCACAAGTGGCCAATGTCTATCGTATTACACTACACTCCAGTACCTATTCTTCTAAGGTTAAGTACAGTGTTGGTCTTTATGACCGGCGGGCTGTCGATCGTCTGTTCGGTGAAAACGCACTAACCCAGGAACACCTTGACACGGAGATTTCTAAATACAACACTCAAACCGGGAAACGCATTGATGATTTGTCTGGGCAGATCGCTAATGCCAGAAATAAGACAGACGAAGCGCGGTTCCAAGAACTTTTGAGCGCCAATGCCACAACCGCAGAGCTGCTGGGAACGTACCGCGCCAAGATTGAGACTAATGATAAGTATCGTACGCAGTTTAAGACTCTACTCGATCAAGCGACAGCTGATCAAGATGCCGCTCAGACAGAGCTCAACAATGGCGTGACTAACCAGAAGGAGAGGAAAGCGGCGCTGGCCAAGGCCGAGCCGAAACTGGCGCACGCTGCGGCGATGCTGCAGGTCATCCGCTACGCCATCGACGGCAAGGCCCTGGTGCGCTTCTATGATGGCTCTGGCAACTTGGTCGACACGGACAACCGCAAGCTGGTGATCTTTGTGGCCACCGACGTTGGGCGCTTTTCCGAAGCCCTGCGTCAGCTGGCTGAATCGGAAGAGACGAGTAACGACGTGCTGCGCGTGGCGCTGAGCGGGCGCATGCAGCAGGAGCGCCAGGTGTCTGAACAGGTTGCCGCGTCAAACCAGGCCGAATCCGTGCTGGTAAAGCGCCTGGACGCCATGGTCAGCGATGAGGGGACTGCCGGTTCTGCCAAGGAGCTGCGGGACCTGATGCTGCGCCTGGCGACGACTGCCGCCGGCAAGGTGGGGGCCTTCAAAGACGACAACGACATTCGGACCTACGTGCAGGGGAGGTCAAAGCCATGACGCGCGCTGCTTTTTATTTGGTATTTCTGGCTG
>JAYRFD010001067.1:0-2719 GCA_041908565.1 Polyangia bacterium
ACGACCATCTCTTCTTGGAAGGCCGTCGACTCAACACGCCACTCGAACTCTGCCGCCACAAGCTGGGCGGTGTCGAAGTCGATGGGGCTGTTGATCATGACGTTGCGGACACCCAGTTCCCAGATCTTCTTGAGAACGTCGGTGGCCTTGGCGCCCATCTGACGCGCGAATTCGGCGACGACGATGGTCTCGCCCATCTTGACGACGCGCTTGTGCTCGGCTGCCGTCGTGATCTGCGTCTGCTTGGGCTTGCGACCCGGCAGCGGCTTTTGCTTCTGCTGCTTCTGGGCCGGCGCGACCTTGGGGCTCATCGCGCGCAGGCGCTCGCCCGAGATCTCTTGCCGTGGCCCGCGGCCAACCGCGTCATCGCTACGCCAGGTTGTGCGCGGACTTTCGGTGCTGGGCGGCTTGGCAGCCACGGGTGGCGCCGGGGGACGCAGTGCAGCCAAGTCGATGACGCGCCCAGTGGGCCCAAGCCCTTCGTTCTGGCGACGCGTTTGCGCCGTCACAAACACGCGCTGATCACCCGAGGGCACAGTCGCTTGTTTGGTGGCCGTGGGCGTTGCGGAGCTGACGGCAGGAACCGGGCTTTCACTGGCCGGCGCCACTTGTGCGGGCTGGCTGGGTGCCGGGGTTTCTGTTTCTGTTGATGGAGAAGCAGGAGCCTTGGCCAAAGCCACCGGGGCGGGCTCAACCTTCACGGCGGGCTCGACCTTCGGGGCCGGCGTCGCCACTGGTTCTTCCGCGACAGCGACGGGCACAACCGCTGGAGCCGAAGCCGCCACTGGCTTGGCGGTCGTCTTGCCCACTGGCTTGGCAGCGGGTGCAGCCACATCCGTCGTCGGAGCAGGCTTGACCGGCTCTGCAATGGCTGGCGCAACCACTTTCGGAGCGGCTGGCGCAACCGGCTTGTCTGCCCGCTCGACCGCAGCGACTGTTGCAGGCGAAACGGCAGCGGTCGGCGCGACCGCCGGCTTGGCCGGGCTGGCTTCCGCCACTGGAGCTGGTTTTTCCAGGACCGGCGCTGGTTTTTCCAGGACTGGAGCAGCGGGCTTGACCACCGCGGGACTTTCGACCGCAGCCGGTGCCTTGCGCACGACAACGGACGAAGCGGCTGGCTCTGTCGATGTCGGCTTGGCAGCCGCCGCAGGAGCGACCACACGGCGAACGACCACCGCCCCACTTGTTGCCGGGGCTGCAGGCGCCGATGACGTCGCTGAAACGGCAGGGCGAGACACCGCGGTGGGCGATGGGGCCGACGACGGAGTCGCAGCCACAACACGAACCGTCGCAGGCGAGGCGACCGGCGCAGCGACAGAAGGCGTCGCAGGTGCTGGCGGCGCGGCATTCTGCCCTTGCGGACGCAGCATGGTGCCGTCTTTGGAACGGCGCCGGATCACGGTGTCATTGACCCGCTCCTGCACCGTGTTTTCCTGCCGCTCTTTGGCGAGCGCACGACGAACCCGCTCGACATCTTCCTCGGATAGACGCGACATGTGGTTCTTCGCGTCGATGCCCAACGACTGGATCTTGGTGACCAAGTCCTTGTTGGCCATCCCCAGATCCTTGGCCAGCTCGTAGATGGCCTTCTTGGCTTGGGTGCCTCCCGGCGTGCCGGTTCCCATGCTCTCCGTGTTCATGAATTGTCCCGCTTGAGTTCGTGTTGCATACCATGGGCGGCGGGTGCCGTCATTGCTTCTTGCAAAAGGTCTGCACTTGCTTGCAGGTTCCGACGCAGCGCCCGCTGAAAGCCGCCCCGCAGGGCCGCGGTCAGGCAGCGCGTCTGCGGATGTACATAGACTCCGCGGCCGGGCTGGCGCAGTCCGCGATCGACGTGAAGATGGCCACCTGAATCGACCACTGCGCGCACGAGAGTGGCCTGATCAGAGACGACACGGCAGCCTGCACACGTCCGCATCGGCACATGCCGACGGCGTTTCTTGCGCAAGGTCTGTGTCGTCGTGTTTTGGGGCGGGGACTGGGGCATCAAGTCGTCCTGTCAGCGGTGCGAGCCGGGCTTGGCCTAACGGCCGCGCGACACCAGGCGTCGCACCTGTCGCTTCAGCTCTCGCGCTTCGTCTAGCGTCAGATCGACGGCGTCGGCCAAGCGCTCTTCGTCTTCTTCGTCCATCGACGCCAGCGTTCCGTATCCTGCTTCCAGCAAGCGCTGCGCAAGATCGGCATCGATGCCAGCCAGCGGATTGGCGGATGCACGGGTCGGAGCCGCTGGCCGCGTCGCCGAAGCAGGCGCCGCCTGGGCAGGCGCCACCGCACGAGCCGGAGCCGGCTTGGGTTCAACAGGCGCATGCACGACGGGAACCAGGGGCTCTTCGCCTCGCTTGCGTCGCTCTTCATTTACAAACTGCAGCGCCGCTTCCTTCATGCGCTGCGCACCGGCTTCGCCGCCCACGCCAGGGACGTTCTTCAGCTCTTCGATGCGGGCCTCGGCCACGTCTTGCGCCGATCGCCAGCCCAGCTTGAACAGCGTGCTCGACAGCTCTTCCGACGATCCGGGTAGCTCGGCCAGCACGCGACGCTCGACCTGTTCTAGCTCGCGCACTTTGCTTTCGGCGTGGATGTCGATGCGCCAGCCGGTCAGCTGTGATGCCAGGCGCACATTCTGACCCTTCTTGCCGATCGCCAGGCTGAGCTTGTCGTCGGGGACGATCAGCTCCATGGTGTGGTTTTCGGCGTCGATGACCACGCGCGAAACTTCAGC
>JAYRFD010001068.1:0-13870 GCA_041908565.1 Polyangia bacterium
CAGCGTCCTTTCGATGACGCCGCGATCAATGTTGATGACGCGCACGCGCTGATCAGAACAGCCGGTGGCCAGCCACTTGCCATCCGTGGAAACGGACACCGCATTGACCGGCTGCGGATGGGGAAACGATCGCAGCTGTGTTCCGGCGATCAGATCCCAGATCTGCACGTTGTCTCCAACCGCGATCGCGGACCTGTGCGCGGTCCGGTCGATGAACGCCGCTGCGACGCGTGGCACCGCCAGGACCGTGCTGGCCAGAAGCTCTCCCGACTCTTCTTGATAGCGTCGCACGCCACCTTTGCGCGTTAGCACAAGGATCTCGCCCGGCGGCGCGAACGAAGCGGCTGCGGCGGCTGCGTCTTCGTCCTGCAGATCGTGGATGGTGGCCTGTGTGTTGACATCGTAGACGCGCAGGTGGCGATCCGTTCCTGCGGTCAGGATGCGCCTGCCATCCGGGCTCCATTCCATGTGGGTCACGGCGCCGTCGTGATCGCGCAGAGACGACACGACTGGCTGCTGCGGCGTATTCCATACGCGCAACAGCCCGTCCGTGCTGGCGCTGACCAGCTTCATTCCTTGCGGCGAAAAGGCCAGGCCACTTACGACCGCGACGGCCTTTCCTTTTGCGTCGTCGGCGAAGCGCCACAGCGGATTTCGTACGCCCAGCTGCCACACGGTGCTGGTGCCTTCGGTGTCCCCCACTGCCAGGCGGTCTTCGCGCGACACGGCCAGCGCACTTACGGGCGATGGAACGGTCCACACGCCCGGCATCGGCGAGGCATCATCCAAGCGCCAGCGCCGCACCAGACGATCTTCGCCGCCGGATACGATCACGCCGCCGCGCTGCAGCAGCGCCAGGCTGGTGACGGCGCCCTGGTGCGCAGGAACCACGCGCGCCTTGGGCTTCTTCTGCTGCAGATCCCAAAAGCGCAGGGTTCCATCCTGACCGCCGCTGACCACTTGATCTCCGCTGGAAGAAAAGACCAGGGCCAGGACGCGACCCTGATGACCAACCAGGCGCGCTTGCAGTGAATCGGTGTCCAGGTTGAACACCAGCACCTCTCCATCGGAAGTACCCGCGGCCAATAGCTCGTCGCGAACCGCCAGCACAAACACTGCAGACTGGGCTTGCTGCAGAGTGGACAGCAGGCTGCCGCGCTGCCGGTCGTACAGGCTGATGGCGCCGCGGTCGTCACCAACGACGATGCGATCTCCCTTGCCAGAAAAGGCCACCGCATTTGGCGTATCCGCGAGCGCAGTGGCGTGCAGTAGGGTTCCGCGTCCCAGATCAAACGTACGCAGCTGTTTGTCACTGCCAACCGTCGCTGCCACCGCTCCCTCGGGCGATAGCGCCAGTCCTTGGATCGCGCCGGCATGCGCAGGAATCAACGGCTGCACATAGGTCGACACCATCAGACCGTCGCGTAGCCCGCTTAGCGCGGCCCCGGGCGGAGTGACATGGTGTTTCAGAAAGGGAAACACGCCCAGCAGTCCTTGGCTCAGGGGGCGCAGGCGCGCGCCCGATTCCATCGCCAAAAGAGTTGCCAGCACGCCGGCTTGTCTACCCTGGACCCACTCCTTGGCCTGCTGTTCGGCCAGCAGCTTGGTGTCGCCGCGCTGCTGTTCCCGACGGTGTTTGACGGCCAGCAAGCTGACCGCTGCGACGCTTAGCAGCAGCCCACACAGCAGCGCGCCCCAGCCCCAGCGCATGCGCTGCGCCTGCCGTTGACAACCGCGCAGATACTCCACTTCGACGCGGTTGAACAAGCCGGGAAAGCGGCCGACCAGCTCCACGCACTCTTTCAATCGCGATCCTGAATGCACCAGCCACTGAAGATTCTGCCCGCGCCGCTTCCATTCGCGGGCGGCTTTGCTCAGCGCTTCGCGCAGCGCGACACTGTCGCGCTGTTCCTCCAGCCAAGCGAGCAGCCGTGGCCAGTGGCGAATCAGCGCATCGTGGATGACTTCGACCTCTTCCTGCTGGGTCGCGGGATTGACGTTGGTGACCAGCAGACGTGCATCGGTCAAGCGCTGGATCAGCGCCAGGTACGGCTCTGCCGCCATGCCTGCGGGCACCAGATCGTTGCGCGGCACACGCTGGCGCGTGTCGCGTCCAGACTCGCCACTGGCTGCGCTGTCATCGACCCGCGTCAGACGAACAAACACCGTGCGCATGCGCGCCTGGTCGTCTTCGTCCGCAGCGTTGTAGATGCTGTCCGCCGTCTCTGCGATGGCGCGCTGGACACCACCCAAGTCGTCGTATTCTGCCGACGACAGCCACGTGCCATGTCGGCGTTCCCAGAGCTTCATCAGCGCGTGCTGCAAAAGCGGCATCGCGCCGGGCTCGTTCCCGATGTGATCGATGATCTTGTCGGACAGGTTGGCTTCGAACCGCAGGTTGACAGAGCGCGCCTGCTGCTCGATCGCGCCGCGCAGTTCGTGACCTGTCATGGGCGGCACCAGCTCTTGCGACTCCTGCATCAGCCGCCTCAGCTCTGCATGCTCCGCGCACTCTCCCCAGAAGTCGGCGCGCATGGTCAAGATCACAGGAATCGCGGGCGGTAGCTTGACCAGCAGATCCAGAAATGGCTTGCGCTTTTCGCGCGGGCACAGCGTGAACAGCTCTTCGAATTGATCGACGACGACGATGGCGCGGCGCGTGGAGCCTGGCTCTTCCGCACCCCGCACGCGCTCTAGCGCCACGGTCAGTGCTGAATAGGGATCGGTGCCAGGGGTGATGATCAGCGGCTGCAGGGTCGGTGTATCGCGCTGCAGTCGGGGCAGAAGTCCGGCGCGCACCACCGATGACTTGCCACTTCCTGAAGCCCCAAGCACGGCCAAAAAAGGAGTCCGGCGCAGGCGTGTCTCTAGGGCTTGAATCAGCGCATCTCGTCCAAAAAAGTAACGCTGATCGTCGATGCCAAAGGCACGCATGCCAGGGAACGGACACTGCGCCACATACGTGGGCACCTTCTTATCAAGTGCGACGGCCGCGAAGGGCATGTCGATCACTTGCAGACACAGCGCATCGACCTCTGCCAAGGCGCGCTGCAGAGTGGCCTTCCCTTCGGTGCTTAGACTGGCTACATCGGTGACCATCGTGGCGCCACGTCCGCGCGAGCCACGGAACTTCGACAACGCGGGCGTCTGGGTGCCTGGGGGGCTGACCGCGACAACACCGGCTGTTCGCGCTGGCGTTGCCGTTGCCGTCGCTGCGGCGCTGCCCGCTGCCGATGTTGTTGCAGGTCCCGGGGGCGCTACATCATCGCCTGCGCTGTCACCAAACAGCGTGCGACTGAAGATGCGAGCGGAGCTGCGGAACTTCCCCTGCGGCCGCGGTGCGTCGCTTTTGGGTGGAGCGGGGGTCGCGCGTGGAACTTCACGCAGCGCTGCGGCATGCGCGGGAAGCTCCCGCGGGGGCACGCCCAGAGCGCTCCGGATCTGATTCGTCAGCGATAGCAGTCGAGGCAGCAAGACGGGCGCGCGCTCGACAGACAGCTCCATCATGCGATCCAGGCCAAAGGTGATCTCGGCCCCGGTCATGTCGCGGCCGTGCAGCTCATCGCTGAACAGCGGCTTGCCGCGCAGCCGACTGTACAGCGCTGGCACGGACAGATCTGTCTGACCGACCAGTCCTGCACAGGCTTCGACCAGTGCGCGTTCGACTTCGCCATGCTCGAACAGCTGGGGATAGAAGCGCTTCGTCAGCTCATAAGCCAAGAAGTGCGACACCTTGCGCGTCATGGCCAGCACGGCCGGAGTGCCCAGGTCGCGCACCAGGCGCTGTCCCAGACCGCCCAGGGCAGCCTCTGCTTCCGGTTTTGCGCTCTCGCATACGGCTAAGAAGATGAAGTGCGGCAGCGTTACGACTTGGGCCAGCCGTGCCAAGACTTCCTTGGCCGGGATGGCGTGCACATCGCCCGATTCGTTGGCCAGATAAAGCAGGGTCTCACCTTCGCGATTGAAGCGGCCGTGGGCGATGATGTGCAGCAGAGTGAAACGGCGAGTGGTCAGTCGCTCGCAGATCTGGCCCAGCGTCGGTGGGCCAACGCGGCCTGGCAGATCTTCGCGAACCGACAGCACTTCGTAGGGAACTTTGTCGCCAAGGACCTTGGTTACGGTCTCTAGCGCGCGCGCTTCATCGAAGGGCTCTAGGTTGTACTTCTCTAGTCCGTTTGGGCTGGCATCCACGACGAGCATGCGCAGATCGCGGCGACCAAACGGCAGGAAGTGACGGTCGACCTGGCTGGCTTGAAAGATACAGAAGGGAAAGCGCTGATCCTGCGCAATGGGACGGAAGGTTTCGCCGGCCGGAATGCACAGCCATTCCCAGTGAAGCGAGCGCAGCTCAGGAGCCTCAATCGACAAGAGGACATGCAGGCGTCCATTGGCTTGCGCGGTCGCACGGTCGAAGGCCCGCAGAATCTCGCCACTGAACAGAGCGCGTCCCAGCTGAGTGCCGTAGTCCGTCGCTTTGGTCTGGCTCGCTAGCTCCTCGATATCGGCGGCGCTGAGCGTCAACCGGGCCTCTGTGCGCACCGGCAGGGTCTGTCCTTTTTGCAAGAACTCCACCACAACCGGAAAGACATCGAATTCCAGACAGCGCTGAACGGTGATCTCGAAAGTGGCGATCATGGATGTCCCTGTGATTCGGAGGGCGACTCCGTAGTCGCGGCGCCCGGCGCCGTGGAACCAGATCCCGCAGATGTGGGCAGGGGCGCCCCTTCCCTGCGGTCTGTGCGAGAGGTCTTTCCAGAAGGGCTTGCGCCGTCGCTACGGTCCCGCTGTCGCTTGCCCGCTTTGTGCTTCTTGGTCACCGCGGTACGGCTGGACGTGTCGCTTGCAGGATCTGTATGCGGGTTCAGGTCACTTCCCA
The DNA here is from genome assembly GCA_041908565.1 of Polyangia bacterium. GTDB lineage: Bacteria > Myxococcota_A > Polyangia > Palsa-1104 > JAEUJZ01 > JAEUJZ01. The sequence continues at coordinate 4,877 of JAYRFD010001068.1, forward strand.
CGCCGGTGTTGGTCGGCGGACGCTCGCCAGTCGCGGGATCGGGTCGCGGGGTTTCGCTTGGCAGTGCGCTGCCCAGATCCGGCAGTGTGGGCAGAGCAGGAAGATTGGGCAGAGCGGGCAGGGCGGGTGGACGTGCCGCGGGTCCGACGAAGCGGTCCAACGCGCGCTGCACAAGCGCGTTTCGTGCGGCACTGCTCTCGCCAAGGACTGTTGATTCGGGCGGACGCAGGAGCTGATCGCAGGCCGGAGCGCTGCCGCTGATCAGCTCCTGATCGTGGTACTGCGACCACACGACCAAAAGGACGCCCATCGTGATCAGCACCAGCCCCGGAGACGTTGTGCTCAGCGATGACGATGCACGGTCGGAGTTGAGCTTGAACTGATAGCTGGTCTCGATTCCCTTGAGGACGAACAACGCGCCCAGCAAGATGCAGAACGCGCCGACGATCATCCCAAGAAAGCGCAGCGCGATTAGCTGGCGCAGGTTGAACTGCAGCGAGCGGACGTAGTAGAGGCAAAGAGCTGTCTGCGCGCGTTCCTTGTTCAGCAGCGACTCTTCGATGGCGTTCGAGAGCAGATGTTCGGGGCGCTGGAAATAGAAGTACGCCAGCAGCACCGCGACGAGCCCGCACAGGCACGAGAAGATCAGCAGAAAGGCGCGCCCCCACGCGTCGTCGTGGATGCCGATTCGATGCTGGGGAGCATCCGATGCACTGGGCCGCCCAGGTTCTTCGGCGTGTGGTAGGTGGGGTCCCGACAAAGTGCGCGCTTCCTCCATGTCGATGCCACACGATCTCTGCCGTGGCCGAGACGCAGCGCTGTGCCAGGGCCGATGCAATCGATGGGCCGCTGTGCGCCACGTCGCCCCGCCGGCTTGCTTGATCGGATGGGCCCGCAACGGCGGTTAGCCGTCGCGGCGCGGCGTCAGCAGTCGCCTTGGCGCGGACTGCGCAAGCGGGGTCGGAAGCCCCGTTGCATCGCGGTCCCTGTAGGCCATCCTGCGACGATTGCCTATGGCGCAGGAGCCTGCAACAACCCACCAGTGCGCCGACCAGAAGGTCGGTAATTATTTCGTGATATCGTCCAAGTACTCATGACCCGCATTGTCATTCGCTCTAAGGATCTGACTACTCCGATCGAGGCGACACTGACTGCGGGAGAGGCGCTGCTGGTAGGAAGGGAGCCAGATCCCAATCGCATCGACTGGGCCAAGCTTCCGAATCCGCGCGCGTCGTGTGTGACGTTGAATCCTCAGCTGCAGGCCAGCGCCTATCGCATGCGCGCGCTGTGTGTTCCGTCGCCACGAACATCCGCCAATCATCTGCTGATTCTAAAAGATGCATCCTGCACAGCGCTGTTTGAGCTGAGCAGTCGCAATGGATCTTGGATTCGGCTCGATCCGCAATCACCAGTCATTCTGTCGGGCGTGTATGAGATCTCGCTGGCGCTCGCTGGTCCCCCGCAACATGAGCTGCGCGTCAGTCGTCCGCCCGATCCAACGTGGAGTGCAGACGGGGAGTTTGGCGCGGCGATGCTGCGCGCGATCGAGACTTGGCTTGCAGATGTCGACACGTCCCTGACGGTGGTGCGCCGTCCCGCTGGCTCGGCGGCTGGAAGCAAGACCACAGGCATCGTGCTTGCCGATGAAAGCGTGCTGGAAATTCAGGAACAGGGCACGCTACAGGTCGGCTCCGCAGCCATCATCGAGACCTTACGCTCCTATGTGTATGAGCAAAATGCACGCCATTCACAGCTGAAGAGCGCGGCCAGTGATCTGATCGTGGGGTCGCAGGCGCTGCGTCGCATCCTTTGGCGTGTGGCGGACGGTGCAGCCAGCGGGCGGCGCACGGTGTTGCTTGGACCGACAGGCGTAGGCAAGGAGCTGCTCGCGCGCAGCTATCATCGCTATTCACGTCAGAACAGCGGCCCGTTCGTGACGGTCAACTGCGCGCTATTGGAGAAAGACCTGCTGTACGCGCAGCTGTTCGGCGCCCGACGCGGGTCGTTCACCGGCGCGAATACAGATGTCGTGGGGATGATTGAGGCGGCGCATGGTGGCTCGCTGTTTCTCGACGAGCTGGGAGAGATGAATCCCGAAGTCCAGAAGGCGATGCTGCGCTTTTTGGATTCGCGAGGAGAGTACTATCGCCTGGGCGATCCACGGCCGCGTCGTTCCGACACCCAGATTGTCTGTGCGACGAATGCGCCGCTGGACGCGCCCGCGTTCCGCGAAGGCCGGTTCCGCGATGATCTGTGGTATCGCCTGGCGTCGTGCGTCATTCATGTCCCACCGCTGCGGGAACGGCCCGAGGATATCCGGGCCTACCTGGCGCAGCGCACCCTGCCAAATGGGACGCTGCCGATCCTGTCGCTGCTGACGCCAGATGCGCTTGAGTTGATCGTGCGCGACCCGTGGCCGGGCAACCTGCGCGATCTGGAAAATTTTATTGAACGACTGCCCACCGTGAATCGACCTGGGGGCATTGATGCTGCAGCCTGCGAGGCCGCGCTGCGCGAGGGACGTCCACACTTCGCCGTGGCCCCAGTGCATGGGGCGAATCGCGGCGATGTCAGGCTGCAGGAAAGCGGATCGGCTGGGTCTACCGGATCGTTTTCGGTGGCCGATGCGACGGCGACTGTTGTGCCTCGCCTGCAAGTGCTGGACGAAAGTGACGCGACGCGCGATCCGCGCCGGTTGGCGTCGACGAATCTGCAGATGGGCTGGGACAAGGTGGCGACCCAAGCCCTGCGCGCCTTCCTGGAAGACCACGGCAGCGAAAGACCCGGTTGGGATCAGCTGCATCTGCTGATCGAACGCTATCTGAAGCCTGTGTTTGTGGCACAAGCGGTGGGGCCACGTTCAGACGACAAAGGTGGACGCAGCAGTAGCTATGCTGCGCTGGCCCGTCGGCTGCTGATCGGGGATGGCAGCACCGTGAAGACACATCTGCAGCGCTATGAAGAGCGCTTCGGCACTGCGACGACGAATGGCGAACCGCAGGCCGAGCGAAGCTTCCCTTCGCTGAAGCCCTCTGCGTAGGCCGTCCCGAGCGCGCGCTGCACGCGGCTTACGCGTCGCTGCCCGCCGTGCCGTGCTTTCGTTCGACGATCAGCTGACCCCAGCCGTACACAAGCACGATCACACCAATGGTGTGTTCGATGGGTACCACCGTTGTGCACCAGTCCGGACGGAATAGGCACAGGATCGCACCGATCGCGCAGGTGATGGGGACGGGCGCGAACATGCGATGGATCTGCAGCGCCAGGTTGCTGGTTAACGCAGCCAGGACGACCTGTTCCATCGGAAAATAGACAGGGCGCGGTAAGCCGCAGCGCCAGGCCAGCACGCGAATCAAAATCAATGCGATGCCTGTGATGCCAAGGGTCAAAAGAAGACTGCGCTGCATCGGGTCGCGTCCCAACAATCGATAGGACCAGGCTGCCCAGATGCCGAGCGCCGCTGCGATGGCCAGCGCAGATACCATCGGCAGCCAAGGCTGCGGCCCACGCAGAATGCGGAAGCCGTGAATGATCGTCAGCAGCGCGACGATAAAGAAGACGTACCGTTGAAATCCGCGACGCAGTGCTTCTGGACTGACGGAATCTGCAGAGCGAAGCGCGCTGAGCAGCGCAGCCATGGATGGGAATCGATCCCTCGGATCTGAAGCCATGCCGCGGCGCAGAACGGCGAGGATGGCATCCGGCACACCCGTGTTGACCGGAGGGGCGGCTAGCTGGCCGGCGAGGACTCGCTGACGAAGCTCCTCGATCGATCCAGTGCCAAAGGGCAGCTGATGATAAATGGCTTCATACAGCGACGCGCAGAAGTTGAACTGATCGCTCTTCGCATCGGTGGGGCGGCAGCGATACTGCTCGGGCGACATGTAGCTGGGCGTACCCGCCAATGTTCCCGTCAGTGACACCGGTGATTCCGCTGCATCTGCATCTGGGCTGGCTGCGGTCTCCTCGATCGTTGTGGAACTCTGCCGCATCCACGCAAGTCCGAAGTCGACCAGCCGTGGCTTGCCATCGACACCGACCAGCACATTGTCAGCCTTGAAGTCGCGATGCACGATGCCGGCGCTGTGCACGGCCGCAAGACCGGCGGCCGCTTCGGAATACATGCGCAGGATTTCTTGCAGCGGTCGACGGGGCTGTCGCTGCCAATCGACCAGCGAAGTTCCCTGGATGTACTCCATGACCAGGACTAGCTGCTCATCCTGTTCGATGACTTCGTAGACGTGAACGATATTGGAATGGGACAGACGAGCGATGGCGCGGGCTTCCTGTAGAAGCTGCGCGCGCGCTGCAGGAACGTGGATCAAGCCGGCTCGCAGACACTTCAGCGCGACCCAGCGGTGCAGCGATCGATCGTAGGCCGCGTAGACCAATCCCATCGATCCTTCCCCCAGAAAACGGAGCCGGTTGAAGCGCGGGTGCCGTCCTGTCTGCAGCATCGTCAGAATCGGCTCTGCTGGCGGCTTCTCCTCCTCGCCCGGAGGGGGGATCTTCTTCCACGAAGCAGAGAGAGTGCGGTGGTGCATGAAACTTCCTAGTAGGCAGAGTGATTGGAGATGAAAAAGTGGGACACCGCGCAGCAGCACAGGTCCGAAGGAGGCTCGGCTTGGCTGCGCCGGTGGGGCAGGGCGCGCTAGCGTGACTACGCGTAAGTGCCCGGACCGACGGCCTGCTTCCCGGAATCCGTTCGGCGAATGCATCCACTGAACAGATCCGGGGATTGGTCCCCCGGAATGGATTCGGCGAATCGATTCCGTGCGGTGAAGTCCGCATCTGGGTCCGCAAGACGCAGCCCGGCCAGCGCCGGCAGCGGCAGACGTCGGTCGCACCGCCAGTCAGGCGGTCATGTGCGGACCAGGAGTCTGGCTGCGGACCGCTGCTCTTCCCCGACAGATAAGACATCACCGTAAGGCGCATCGGACACTGCAAGGCCCGCACCGCATGCCAAGCCGTGTGTACGCGCTTGGCAGGTCGAAAGTGTACTCGGATCTCACCCAGCGATGCAGTGGTGGGATCTCCGACGCTGCGTGAGCGTCGCGAGCGCTGGTGGCACCTTGCTTGCTGACCAGCACGGCCACTGCTCCCGGATTGCATTCCCATCGGCCTATTCAAAGGAAGACAGCAAATGACACCCGAAGAGGTTCAGCCCATTGTCGTGGATGGCGAGTCGCTTGGCACCCTGCTGAATGAAGCAAACCAGCTACTGGCCAATAATCGGCTCAGCACATCCGCGCTGGTGAGCTTGCGGGACCGTATCCAGGCCGAGACCAAGCTGCGTCAGACCAGTCGCTTTGGCATCGTCGGCGACGGAGCCGCAGTGCTGACGCTGCCCGAGATGGAGGTGTCTTTTGCGCATGGGCTGATTCTGCAGGCCCGGGTCTGGATCGGGACTGGGAAGGTTCCTGCTGGCGCCACGACGATCTTGAGCCTTGGAAGCAGCCAAGCCCCGGCCGACATCGCGGTCACGCTGACGCCGGCCAAGCTAACCGTGCGATGGATGACGGAGGAGCGGGGCGATTGCGGCTTCGTTTCGACGCCCACTTGGAAGGGCGGGCAGTGGAACCACCTGGCAATCGTGCTGCGTGGCAACCGCGTCGCTGTGTATTGCAATGGGGTGCTGGCCCCGTCTCCAATGACGATGCCTACCGATACCTCCGTTCCGCTGCCCAGAGAGAGCGGGCGGGACCGAAACAGCATCGGCCCGACGTCGAATCCACTGTCAGACGTGCGGCTTTGGAATCGCGCCGACCCCGCGCATGAAGCCAACGTGCTGGCGCGTTCGATGCGCACGCTTTCGGGGGATGAATCGGGTCTGGTCGGTGCCTGGAGCCTGGAGGGGGGCAGCACCAAAGATGAGTCGCCGTTTGGTCATGATGGGACCTGGAATCAGGTTCCCAAGGGCAGCACGAATTCATACAAGCTAGCTCCCCCGCAGGATGGCTACGCATGGGACATGAATCAGTCCAGCTCGCCGGCCATCATCCGTACCAAAGATGAGCGGGCTGGCGGGACGCTGCAGTTTTGGATGTACCTGAACGCCCTTTCGCAACGCACGTCGCTGGTGGAGGTGACGGGCCGTTCAAGGCAGCCGCCGACGCCGTTCGCCAACCTATACGTCGAATCGAATGGCCAACTGAGCCTGGATGTTCCCGGGACGAACCAGCCAGTCCAGACGGAACAGACGTCGGTGACCCTTGCGCTCAAGAAGTGGCATGCGATTGCGATGCGTCACAATCCAGACGGCTCGCTGTCGATCTATGTGAACGGCAAGCTAAGCCACACGTCGGCCAAGGGCGGATTGAGTGCGGTGCTTGAGTTCAGAATGCGGAGGTTCAACGGGTATATCGCGGAGTTTCGCCTGTGGTCGACGCCGCTCGACGCTGCCACCATCCTGGACACTACCAATCGGCGGATCCATGGCTGGGCCCCGGGGCTCTTGTACTACTTCCGCGGCAATGAAGAGCCGTATCAGCTGCGCCCGGGGGTGTTCACGCCGCTCAACGTCTGCGCGCGCAACGACGCCACGATCACAGACAGCAGGGTGGAAACGCTCAACGGCGACGAGGTGCGGCTGGCGGTCACTTCTGCGGCTCGTCCCCTGCTGACGCTTGCCAAGGCCCCCAGTGCGCGTCCGCCGCGCGTGCTGGCGCTGGAGCAATGCAAGATGGATCTGCCGCCTCTTGTGCAAGTGGGGCCGACGGGCCTTTCGATGCAGCTTTGGCTGAAGCTGGATGATGACAGAGCCAGGCTCGAATCGATCTTGACTGGGACCACGGCGGCGCTCGGGATCTGCTGCAGGTTGTCGGATGTCACCTTCACCTACACCGACTCGGCACCGGGTGGGTCGTCGCCCGCAAAAGCAACCTTAAGCATTCCCAATGTGCTTTTGGCGCATTGCTGGAGTCAGCTCACGCTGACGCTTTCGCCCAGCGGCCTGCTGAGTCTGTTCCGAGACGGCACACCCATTGCGCGGGAACAGTTTGTCGAGCCAGACAAGCTGTCGCTGAGCAAGAACAGCCCGGTCTTTGGCTCGGGTAGCGGTGCGCTGACGGAGCTGAGACTGTGGACGCGCGCGCTGTCGGAAAACGAAGTCGCGCGAAACTGGAATCGTCGCATCAGCGGCGGCACCGGCTTGGCCGCTGCGTGGACGCTTCTGGAGGGCACGTTGGCGGGTAGCCCCGGGGCGGCGCTGACAACGATCGGCGGAAGCGCAGCAAAGTGGGTCGATGCGCCGTCTTTGACGCTGCCCAAGGGCACGCCCGCGACGCGTGCCATGGTGGACGTCAGCACATCGATGATGGCGGATCAGACGGGCCGGGGTGGCGCGCCGACGCTTCTGATGAAGCTGATCGCGCTGGGTGCAGACGGCAAGCCGATTCCTGGGGCCACGCTGAGTGTGGCCGCGGACAAGGTGCTGGATGCAAAGGTCGGGTCCGCGACGATCAAGCTGGATGCGGGCACTGCGCAGAGTCTGACGTGTGACGGGCAAGGTGTGGCGCGCATGCGCATCACGCCGACGGGGCTTTCGCTGCCGGTGGTGCGCGTGCGCCATGCCGCCATGGGTGAAGGCGAATGGACGCTGGCTACACCCGACGCGGCCATGCACCGCCTGCTGGTGATGACGACCGCAAACGAGTTTCAGAAGGGACGGCAGGCCGGTCGGGCCGGCCTGGTCAAGTCCGATGCCGACAAGGTCGCGCAGTTTGTGAAGACGGCGCTGGGTGGCAGCTTGCTTCCCTCCTTTGCCGAAGAGACGACGGCGGCGCTGGCGTTTGGCAATGCGGGCGAAGCCGTGGTGGGGCGGCCCCTGGAAAGCCCGTCCGGGGACACACTCGGCAACACGTTCGCGGTGGGCAGCGACGTCGGCGTGGTGCGGCGCATCGGCGCGGCCTTGCCGCTGCCCCGGACGCATGCCGTCGAACAGGCGGCGGGCGATGGGGCCGTGGGCGAGGCGGACGCACTGTCCTTTGGTGTAATCGCAGACGCTGCGAGCTGGCTGAAAGCGACGGTGAAGCAGGTCACAAAGACGGTCGTCAGCGTGGCACAAGAGGTGAACCAGGTGCTGGTGAACCAGCTGCATCTGGACCTTAGCGTCATCATCAACGGCATCCAGGTCGTCGCGAACTGGATCATTGAAACGGTCGACGAAGCCGCGCAGGCCGTCAGTGAGTTCTTCAGCAAGATCGGCGTCGCATTCAGCAAGGTCGCCGACTTCTTGTCCGAGCTGTTTGACTGGAGCGATTACCTAGAGACCGCTCGCTTCATCGAGGATGCGATCAACAGTTCGATCAAGGAGACCCAGACCGCGACGCAGATCATGCTGGGCTGGGTAGAGAAGGAGCTTGTCTCGCTGGAATCCACGCTGCTGACCGCGCTGGGCGGCAGTCCGGTGGTCGCCAGCTCGTCCGAGGCAGAAGCCCAGGGCGGCAGCAATGGTGGTGACAGCTCAGAGCTGCCGGGACCGATCGAATTTTTGATCACGCTGCTGCCCGACCGCATAGAGGAAGAGCTGAAGAAGCTGCTGAGCTGCTTCGAACCGCTGAAGGCAGTCAGTGCCAAGGCGAGCGCCCGCATCCAGCAGATGGGATCCGGGGCCATCAGCGAAGTCAGCTGGACGGATGTGCAAAAGCTGATTGGCGACGATCCATCGAACCTGGTGAGCAACGCAAAGACCGTCTGTCTGGAAATCGCGCGGATGTTTGTGAAGCTTATCTGCGGTGCCGCGCAGGTGGGGATTGGTCTGGCGAAGGATCTGATTAGTGCCCTGCTTCAAGTTGTCCTGAACCTGCTGAACATGCAGCTGAACTGGGGCGGGTTGACCGACTTCATCAGCAAGTATGTCTTGGGCGGGCAGCCGGTGACGATGGGCAAGCTGCTTTCGCTGGCGCTGTCGATTCCCATGACGCTGGCCTACAAGCTGGCGACGGGCAAGACGGATGGACCCTTTTCAACCCAGGGTGCGCTGTCGTTTGCGGC
>JAYRFD010001069.1:0-3944 GCA_041908565.1 Polyangia bacterium
CGCTCATCAGCGAGTTCTGCGCGGGGTTCACGGCCAGCTTGCCGTAGTTGACAGAGCCCGCGACGGAGGTCTGCAGCAGCCAGCCGGCCAGCGTTGATCCGCGACTGAACTGGGTGTTGATGTCAGCCACTGAGTTGCCGATATCGGCACGATCCATGAACGTCATCAGCCCGTTCCACGCGGTCTGCGAGCGGATCCAGTAGTTGTGATAGTGCGATGCGAAGACGCGTCCGCCAGCGTTCACAAAGTCGAAGACGTTCTGGATCGACTGCGCACTTTCGTTGTTGGGCGTGCCGCCGCCTTCGCATGACGCCAGGAAGATGTCATAGCTATTGAGAGTCGCAGCATTGCTCCACAACGAAACGGCCGTCGGAAATGCCGCGCCGCCGTTGAGGGCTGGGGCAAAAGCAGCGGTGCCCCCTTTCCCGGCATACAAGTTCACGCGACCCGTTCCCGTCGATGGAGTGAACTCGGTGTCCGCGACGCCAATGCGGCGCAGCAGGCATTCCAGTGTGTCCTTGGCACCAGTGGCCAGCGCGATCTTGGGAATGTTGCCTTCCGACTGCGTCTTGGGCAGGCGGGTGTTGTCCTCGGGCAAGGCGGTCTCACGACACGGCTCGGCATAGGCGACATTGATCTCGCGACGCCACTTGCCGACCTGCACAACCAGCGGGACGTTTTCGCCAACCGGGATGTTGTCCAGCTTGAACTTGCCGTCCAGATCGGTCTGTGTGCGGGCGACTGGCTCGCCAGAAAACAGCGTTTCGCAGCGCTCGCAGGACGGGCCGGTGGTGATCGATTTGAGCGTCGAATTCGGCACGTAGACATAGGCATTGGGGACAGGCAGGTTGCCGGCAGGGATGTTCACTCGGCCGCTTAGCGATGTGACCTTGCCCTCCTTGCACGTGACCTGTCGGCACTGAAGGTTGGTGCAGCCGGGATAGCCCATCGACTCGATGTCCGGGTGCGAAAACATGGGACCTGGGTCGCCGCCGCTCAGGCCGATGTCGTTGCAAGACAGACTGGGGAGCGACACACAAAGAGCCATGGCTATAGAGAAGCTAGTGGACCGCATAAGACACCTCCTCGCACTGCATCATATCAAGCTTCCTCCGTAGCCGCGTGCCGGCCTTGGCGCGCAGAAGCAGGGCCATCGAGGCAGATAGGGGTTCGCGTGCTCGCGTGCACAGCCCCCGGCTGGGGCCGAAAGCTGATATGCTGAGCCCGAATGGCCATGCCACGTCGCTGTGTTGCTGCGCCCGCGCGCTACATCCGTTCACGTACCGTCGACTTGGGCCGGCGCCCAGGTCCAAGCCTAAGCCTGGGCCTGGGCCTGGTCTGGGTCCTGGGTCTGCCACTGGGCGATCCCGCCGACAGTCAGCGTTCGCGCGTGGCCTGGGCCAAGAAGGATTCGCCGCAGAAGCCGGGCGCGGACAAACAAGACGAAGACTTGAAACAGAAGGTCAAGCGGCTCTTTGAAGACGGCATGGTGCAGTACGACCTGCGCCGCTTCGACGCCGCCATCGCCTTGTTCGAAAAGGCCTTCGAAACGCGTCCCGATCCCGTCTTCCTGTACAACATCGCGCAGGCTCATCGCATGGCTGGACGCCCGGCTGATGCCGCGGCGTTCTATCGTAACTACCTGCGCAAAGCGCCCGACGCCGCCAATGCGGGCGATGTCAAAGTCCTGATTGCTCAGCTCGACAAAGAGGCTGCAGGCAAGCCGACGACCGCGCCACCGCCCGTGGCAGAACCGGCGGTGCCGTACCTTGAACCCAAGAGCAAGCAGAGCTTTCTGACCCGTATCACCGTCGACAACAAGCCGTACGTTCTGGTCGGCATCGGGCACCGTTCATACATGGCCTTTTCTGTGTATGGCATGGCGCTGTACGTCGAGGATGTCGCGGCGCGCCGGGCGTTTCCCAAGCTGGTCGCGCAAGCCGGAGGCGCAGAACTTCAGCAGCTTAGGGCCCGCGACTTGGCGCAAAACTTCGTCGTGCTGGGGGACTTCGGCAAGGCCGCCGTCATACGCTTCACCCGCAAGCTGAGCGCGAAGCAGATTGCCGATTCCTATCGCGACTTGCTGAAGGACAACCTCAAGGCGACGACGGCTCCTGCCTTGCGGCAGGCCACAGAGCAGTTTCTGGCGCTGTTCAATCGCGATGTGGTCGCCGGGGACGAGATGACCATCGCGACCACCGTGGACGGGCTCATCAGCGTCACCACCGCGGGGAGTCGGGCCGAGGGACCGCGCGATGCAACGCTGTGCATCGACCTGTGGAACATGTGGCTTGGATCGAAGCCCCTAAGTGCGGACATGAAGCAGACCTTGGTGGAACGCATCGCCGTCCTTGGTCCGTCGGGCGCAGCCGGCTCCGCCGCAGGCTCGACCGCATCCAGCGCGGGCAGCGGGAAGTGACCATGAGCAACGAACCGGGCGAGCCGTCGGGCCCCTCCATGTCCTCGGGATTTGATCATGAGCCGACCATGGCGCTGCGACCTGCTCCGCTCTCTGGAGCCGAGCCGACCGATGGCGGGGGGGGCGCCAGCAGCGAGCTTGATCGGCTGAGGCTGGAAAACAACCGCCTAAGCGCCGTGCTGCGCGAGCTTGGCACCCCAGTGCTGCCGATCCACGACGGCATCTTGGTGCTGCCCTTGATTGGGCATATGGACTCGCTGCGCGGCGCCCACCTGATGGATGATCTTTTGACCGCGATCGAGCGCCATCAAGCGTCGATCATCATCCTCGACATCACGGGCGTCAGCGTGGTTGATACGGCCGTCGCCAACATGCTGATCCAGGCCACGCGGGCTGCCAGCCTGCTGGGGACGCGCTGCATCCTGGCCGGCGTGTCCGGGGCAGTATCGCGTACCTTAGTCCAGCTAGGCATCGAGCTTCGGCAGCTTGCTTCCCGGCGCGATCTGCAAGATGCCGTCACGTATGCGCTGCGCCTGATGGGCCACGCCATCGTGCGCACGCGTGAAGACATCGACTGGCTGACTGAATGCACCGAGCCAGCGACGGAGACCAAGAGAACAGGCTCCTGAAGAGCAACGCGTCACGCAGCTCGTCTTGGGCAGTCCTTCCGGAACTGGCACCGGGCGTGATCAGCCAGCTGCTTTGGTGCGCATCGAAGCCAACAGCTCTGCCAGCTTGCGCGGATCGTTGGCCAGAACCGCGCGCAGCCCGGCTTCCGCGATGTTGCGGGACATGATCTCGCGATCACGCTCTCCACAGATGCGCGCGATGGCTTCGGGACGGACGATCTGAATCGTTGGATCAGGGCTACGCCGCATAAAGCGCACGGCGACATCGGGATTGTCCAGGCGAAGGTCGTTCTCTGGGTGGAAAGCGACGACGAAGTAGCCCGACGTGCCCGCCGGTCTCTGCTGCTGGTACGTGCGCTGGATGCCGCGGACAAAGCGATCGAAGTCGCTGGCCGACATGCGCAGGCAGGGCAGGATCAAAAGCCCCACCTCGACATCTGCATACTCGGGGGCCGATAGCTCGATGATGCGCTGCACCAGCGGCGCCGCCGTTGGCTCGGTCTGCAGAATCACTTCTCGATGCAAGCGGCCCGTCTCGCGGCAGGTTCGAGCGTACGGGCAGATCGCGAAGGCTTCGATGAATTCACGCAGGTAGCGGTCATTGCGAGCCAGCGCGTTAGCAATCAGATCTTCGTCGAGGGGAGCGGGCATAGCGATCCTTGAAGCGGGGCAGGGCAGGACACAACGCGCAGCTAGCCTTGGCGAACAGCGGCCGGCGCACCAGGCTTCATCTTTTCATGCTGCGGCTTTTCTTCGACTTTGGGGAATGCCGAGGGCGGCGGCGTGATGATGTCACAGGTCACGCTTGGCTTGTTTTCGATCCAGGCTGCGACTTTGCTGTACGCGCAGGGCTCGCGCATGCGCAGCATGACATCCGAAAACGGCATGTACTCCAG
>JAYRFD010001070.1:0-4706 GCA_041908565.1 Polyangia bacterium
GAGAACGTCACCGTCGTCCACGGGTGCGCCTTGAACTTGGGACAGTTGACGAAGAAGTCGGCCTTGGCGATGGGCTCGGGCGTAAAGACGTAGTCGCGCAGGCGCTGCGCATGGCTGTAACGCACCTCGACCTGCGGAACCTCGTCGAACAGATAGCGACGCACGCCGGGCAAGCGTTCGATCATCGCGTCATAGCCGGACTCTGAAAAGGCGAAGCGCGACGGGACGGTGATGCCGCAGCGCTCGCCGATGGCCAGCTCAGCCAGCGAGTCCTGCGCCCGATCCTGCAGCGCCAGCACCACGCCTTCCATGAACTCCGGTCGCGTGTACGCATGCGGGAACAGCGGCCCCGCCGCCACGATGTTCGGCTTGATCAGCGTGCGCCCGTGCGGTCGCAGGCCCAGCTCTTCCAGGCCTTCCCGCACGATCTCGCGGATGCGCGCGGGATCGTACTCATCGCAGTGACGCAGAATGACCTTGGGCTCAGGCGGTATGCGCATGCGCCAGAGCTTCGCGCGATTGCGAATTCAAGACAAGGATTCCGCATTCGGGCCGCAGCCCGATCCCGGTTTCGGCGGCCGGCTGCGAAACCCGCAGCGTGGGATGGAAATCAGGGGGGGGACTGTGTTATTTGGGCGCGTCCATGCTTCCCAAGTCTGTTGCCATCTATCGCTATGCGGACGCCACCATGCCGACGGTGCATGGGCCTCTGCGGGCGATTGTGTACCGCCAGCGCGACGACGCTCGGCAAGCCGGACCGCAGCCATCGGGCAGCATTGTCCCGGCCCAGGACGAGCACCTGGCGATCCTAACCGGCGAGCTATCCGGTGCCGAAGACGTGCTGTGCCGCGTCCACTCCGAGTGCTGGACCGGCGAGACGCTGGGCTCGCTGAAGTGCGACTGCCGGCAGCAGCTGGATGAGGCGCTGGCGGCGATTACCCAAGCCCGGCGCGGCGTCGTGATCTACTTGCGGCAGGAGGGCCGCGGCATCGGCCTTGGCAACAAGCTGCGCGCCTATGCCCTGCAAAGCGCCGGCGTTGACACCGTGCAAGCCAACGAAGCCCTGGGCTTCGCGCCCGATCTGCGCAGCTACGAGCTAGCGGCTGCCATGCTGGCCGACCTGGGCATTCGATCGGTGGCGCTTTTGACCAACAACCCCGACAAGCTGCGCGAGCTTGCCGCGGCTGGCATCCAAGTGACGCGGCGTGTGCCGCACTGGGTCACTGAAAACCAACACAATCAGGACTACCTGGCGGTCAAGCGCGAAAAGCTTGGACACGCTCGGTAAGAAGGCAGAGAGGTTCCCATGGCGAGTCAGACTCCAACGGCTGACGGGGTGCGCTCGGCGCTCAAAGCGGTGATCGAGCCCGTGCTCGGTCGTGACGTCGTTTCGCTGGGCATGACCAAAAAGATCGATATCGATGGTGGCATCGTCTACATCACCATCGAGTTGCCGACGCCGCTGTACCGCGACCGTGCCGGTCTGGAACGGGCCGTTGAGTCGGCCGCCAAGAACGCGCCGGGCGTCAAAGACGTGCGCGTGCTGTCGACGGTGACCGTGCCGCTTGGAACCCGCGGAGCAGCCACCCGTCTGCCCGGCGTCAAAAACGTCATCGCGGTGGCGGCAGGCAAAGGGGGCGTCGGCAAGTCGACCGTCGCCACCAACCTGGCGCTGGCCATGCGGCAGCAGGGGGCGCGGGTTGGCCTTCTGGATGCCGACATCTATGGTCCGTCGGTGCCAACCATGCTGGGCGAGCCCGAGTCACCGCCCAGCACCGGCAGCAAGAACCGCATCGGACCCGCCGTGTACTTCGGCATGCCCGTGATCTCCGTCGGCTTCTTCACCGAACGCGACAACGCGGTCGTGTGGCGCGGCCCCATGATCCACAAGCTGCTGCAGCAGTTCCTGGAAGATGTCGACTGGGGCGACCTGGACTATCTGGTCGTCGACCTGCCGCCGGGTACCGGCGATGCCCAGCTGTCCCTTTCGCAGCTGATCCCGATCACCGGCGCCGTCATCGTATCGACCCCGCAAGAAGTCGCGCTGATCGATGTCGAAAAAGCGGTGTCGATGTTCAAGAAGGTCGAGGTGCCGATCCTCGGCATCATCGAAAACATGTCGTACTACGTCTGCCCAAGCTGCGGTCACCACGACGAGATCTTCTCGCGCGGCGGCGGCAAGCAGCTTGCCGAAAACCTGAAGGTCGACTTCCTGGGCGAGATCCCGCTGGACACGCGCGTGCGGTACGGCGGCGACATCGGCCGCCCCATCGTCATTGGCGCGCCCGACAGCGAGCACGCCAAGCTGTTCATGGCGGCCGGCCAGCGCGTCGCAGAGTCCGTCATGCGCCTGGTCATGTCCGGCCCCCGCCGCCCCGCCGGCTTGGTGCAGATCAAGTAAGACGGTGTTCTGATAACCAGCCTGCCGTCGCGAAGGTGTTTCGATGTCCAGCCTGCCATTGACCAAGAAGTGCAAAGGCTGGGGCGACAGCAGACTCTTTTTTCGAGACGTGCAACGAATCGAAAAAGGAGTCTGCGCCCGTGGGGCCCACAACGAAGTTGGGGCGGGCCCCAGCCGTGCAGTACAGGGCGCCGAGGGCATTCGCAGTGCTTCTTGTGAACACCATCCGTGAAGCGCACGGCCGCAGTACTCAGTCAGGGGCCTGTGCTCGGCATCTAGGAACCCACGTCGCAACGCATTGACACATCCATACAACGCAAGACAGGAGCCAGCATGAAGGGCGAAGGCGAAACCACTCTGCGCAAGACGACGTGCAATCGCGACTGCCCCGATGCCTGCTCGATCGTGGCGACGGTGACCGACGGGCGCATCACCCACCTGGGCGGCGACCCCGATCACCCCATCACGCAGGGCTTCCTGTGCTATCGCACCAGCCACTTTCTGAACCAGCAGTACGCGCCGGGTCGCCTGACCTCGCCGCTTTTGCGCAACCCACAGACCGGCCGGCTGGAAGCCGTGTCGTGGGATCGCGCGCTGTCCTTCGCGGCGGAGGCGCTGTTGCGCATCCGCGCCGAATCGGGACCCGCTGCCATCTTTCACTATCGATCGGGCGGCACGCTGGGCATGGTGCCCAAGGTCGTCGATCTGTTCTTTGAGCGCTTCGGTCCGGTCACCGGCAAGCGCGGCGACATCTGCTCGGGCGCCGGCGACTTCGCGCAAGAGACCGACTTCGGCGTCGAAGACTCCAGCGACCTGTTCGATCTGTACAACGCGCGGTCGATTCTGCTGTGGGGCAAAAACGTCTGGGCTTCCAGCCCGCACATGATCCCCATCCTGCGCGAAGCCAAGCGGCGTGGCGCGCGCCTGACGCTGATCGATCCGGTCTGGCACCGCACCGCCACCTTGTGCGAACGCACCATCGCCGTGCGCCCCGGCGGCGACTTCGCGCTGGCCATGGCCGTCGCGCTGCGCCTGCACGAGCAGGGCAAGTGGACCGCCGATGCCGCGCGCTTCTGCGATCACTTGCCAGAGTTTACGACGCTGTGCCAAGCAAAGACCGTCTCTGCGTGGGCTGCGCAGGCCGATGTCTCTATCGCCGAAGTCGATCACCTGGCCGCGGCGCTATCCGATGGCGCGCCCGCGACGATCCTGGTCGGCTGGGGCATGGGCCGACGTGGAAACGGTGTGGCCATCGTGCGGGCCTTGGATGCGCTGGGCGCGGTCAGCGGCAACCTGGGCATCGCGGGCGGTGGCGTGTCGTTTTATTTCAAGCGCCGCGCCGCCTTCGATACCTCGTTCTGCCACGGGCAGGCGCCGCGCACGGTGTGCGAGCCGCTGTTTGGACGGGACATCCTTTCCGCCAGCGATCCGCCGATCCGCGCCGTGTGGATCACGGCCGGAAACCCAGTCGCCATGCTGCCCGAATCGCACACGACGGTGCAGGCGCTGAAGTCGCGCGAGCTGGTCGTGGTCGTCGACAGCTGGCTGTCCGACACGGCAGAGCTTGCGACCCTGGTGCTGCCCTGCAACACGCTGCTTGAAGCCGACGATGTCTTGGGATCGTATGGCCATCACTACCTGGGTGTGGCCCGCCCCGTCGTGCCGCCGCCGCCCGACGTGAAGAGCGATCTGGAGATCATCCAAGGCCTGGCCGAACGCGTGGGCCTTTCCGATGTGGTCGCCGGCAGCGCGCGCGACTGGCAAGAGCGCATGATCGCGCCGCGCCTGGCGCCGCACGGCGTCACGCTAGAGCAGCTGGAAGCGGGGCCGGTGCGCAGTCCGCTGGCTCCGTCGGTGATCTTTGCACCGCAGCCGGGCGAGCGCGTGCCTTCGGGCTTTGCCACCCAAAGCGGTCGCGTCAACCTGCTGCATGATCCCGCGCTGCCTACCGCCGCCGCGCCACCGCAGCTTGGCGCCGACTATCCGCTGCTGTTGCTGTCGCTATCGACCGAGCGCTCGCAGTCTTCGCAGTGGCCGGTGCCGCACAGCGGTCCCGCCGTGCTGACCGTCCATCCCGATGTCGCGGCCGCCCTGGGACTTGCGGAAGGCTCGATCGCCCGCCTGGAGTCGCGCATCGCGCACATGGATGTCCGCCTGCACCTGGACCCCCGCCAACGACGCGATGTCGCCCTGACTGAAAAGGGCGGCCACCTGCGCGACGGCCGCTGCGCCAACGCCTTGGTCACCGCCAAGTGCACCGACGCGGGCGAAGGCGGGGCCTTGTACGACGAACCGGTTCGACTGC
>JAYRFD010001071.1:0-2029 GCA_041908565.1 Polyangia bacterium
CGAGTCTGGCGGAGCGATCAGCATCGCTTGTAGCTACCACATTCCAAGCGCGTCCTGCCCAGCCCGCGCGGACCGAGCCCGCCGAGCCCGCCGAACATGCGTGACGAGGAAGCGCCGCAGCTACGGAAAGACGATGCTAGCGAGCGAGACAAAGGACGAGCTTTCGGAGTCGCACTGGGCGTAGCAGCGCAGCTTGCCGGCTGTTGGGCGAGCCGCCGAAAGGAACAGATACAGCGTGCCGAGCCCGCTGACGTGGCGACGGTCGCGCTCGCGGCGTAGCTCGCCCAGAAAGCCCATCGCATCGCCGCTGAGGACGGGCTTTAGCGTCTCTTGATCGCGGCGCTCCAGCGAGTCGCGGTCGCTCTCTGTCACCTCTTCTACATCGCCAAAGCGAGGTCCGACGTGCGCAAGGTCGCTGGCACCGATCCAAAGGACGGTCTCGCCGGCTTGCTGTCGTTCGCCCACGCGTCGCTGCAGAGCGATCACAAACTCGTCGAAGATCTGCGTGGTCTGATGCGGCTGCAGCTTGCCGTCGCGGCTGGGCGGGTTCACGGCGAGGTCGTGCAAGGAACCGCACAAGACCGGCAGGATCTTTGGATCTGCACCATCGGGAAGCCCGGTCGAAAGTCCGTGCTGGCGGCGCCAGCTCAGAATGAAGCTCAGAAGCAGCGCCTGCATCTCCAGGCTGTGCTCTCCGCGATGGTGCGCTTCATCGCGCGTCAGTAGCTCGGCCAGCGACTCATCGCGTTCTTTCAGATCGGCAACCAGCGCATCCACCAAGCTCGCATCGGTCTTCAGCGTGCCCAGGGGGGTCTCGAAGTGCTTGCGGGTCAGCGTGACCACTGCATCATGCGCGGCATGATCGCAGCCCAATAGAACAATCAACGACGGCAGGCGTGGCGCATCCAGCAGGGCTCGGTAGCTCCAGGCGTAGGCCGGTCCCGCGCGCGAGATGTCGACCGTCGGCGCCAAGATGGCTCGCGGATAGGTGTGCGTGCCGGCTTGGGCTTGCCCCTTGTCATCTAGCTTCGGCAGCGCGGGACCATGCGGCGGGCCAAAGGCCTCCTCTAATGTGTGGCTGATCTCTTCGGCGGCTGCCGGGTAGTGGCGTCCGGCAAACAGCGGCGGGCGCGACTCAAGCATTGCGAAGTCGGCAAACAGGCGGGCGCAGTGCAGGCGAAAGCGCGTCGAGTCCAAAAGCAGTGCATCGTCCAGCTTCTGAAGCAGGCTGTTGAGCGCATCCAGGCTGAGCGGCGTGCGGTACTGCTTGGTGAAGTCGGCGCAGATCTGTTCGCGAGTGCGCGAGCCGTCACACAACTCGATCACCGCCGCACCTAAAGGTGGCAGTTTCACCGAGCCCGGCGCGATTCCCGACGGATCGGCAAGAACCAACACCTTCTGCACCATGCCGCTTTTCGTATCGCGGACGTCCATGGGGAAGGCATCCAGCGGGCGAAGCATGGGATAGACCTCGCTGGGATCGGGCCCGTCCTCTGCATCTTCGCCTGCTGCCTCGTCTGTCTCTGGGGTTGTTGCGGGTTCGCCAAGCGTATTCGCAACGGGCGCGGGCAGCGCTACCTCGACTGGGCTGGCATCCGTGCTGGCAGACTCGCTGCTGGCGTCCGGGGATACCCCCTCTGCGGTCTCCTGGTTCTGATTCGACATGGTGCCTAGTATACGAGAACTCTTGGCGCTCTCAGTCGGTGAGGTGGCCGCTACATGGACCGCTTTCTGCCATCCAGGCTGCTGGCCGCTGTCCCATGGCGCATCGCCCATCGTGCGGTGCCGCGCCAGCCTGTGGTGGTAACCAGAGCTAGGCCCAGCGCGTGCGTGGACGCACCCAGCCGCACATGCCCCCGCGTGCACTCTGTCGCTGCTGCGGCGGATAAATCGAGCAACCTCACGAATTTCCCCTGGATGCGCCGAGTTCGCAGTACACTGACTCTGCCAAATTCAGTGCCAAGACCTTCGCTCTAGCTCTAGGGTTCGGGTCCTTGTGCACAACCTGCGTGGCAGAACCAGCCGCAAG
>JAYRFD010001072.1:0-2508 GCA_041908565.1 Polyangia bacterium
ACGGTGCGCTGCTCGCTGCGGAAGCCGGGCTGACGCGCTTGCAGCGTGTAGCTTCCCGCCCACATCTCGCGTTCGATCGGCGCGCGACCGATGGGTACATCCCCCAGCAGCACTTCGGATCCGCGTGGATCGGCGGCGATCGTGACGTGCGCGTGGGCGCGTGCGAGCCCGCTTGAAAACAGTCCCGACAAGCTGGACTTCAGCGACTTGGGCCACGCATCGGGGGCCGAAAAGTCGAGGCTGACGGTCGGAGCCGCCGGCACTTCGATCTGATGATGCAGCAAGGTCAGACCGACTCCTGTAGGAACCGGCGGTGGTCCGCTGACCGTTGCTGTGCCCCCCGCAGCAGGCCCAGCAGATTGCGCAGCGGCGGATGCTGCGGGTGGGGTGCTTGGCATCGGCGTGGCAGCGGTCTGCGCGGCCCCGGCCGCTGGGTTGGTCGGCGCGGCCCCACTGATCGTTGCGGCAGCCGATGCCGTCGCTGCGGGCCCAGTCATGGTGACGCGCACGGCCAGCAGAAAGTCCGTCTGGTTCTTGGCCGCAAGCTGCCGCCCACACTTGATCTGCTGCACACACGACTTCAGATCAGGAGCCGCGGCCAGCGCCACTTCGGGCCGCAAGACCGTCACCTGTTCTTCTTGCGCCGCCTCGTCGGCGATGGCCCAGAAGCGGCGGCTCAAGTCGTCGGATAGCTGCGGCGCATCCAGGGTCACCAGCACCGCCGGTAGCTGACTGAGCAGCATGGCGCCGGTCGTGCGATTGCTGCGCACTTCGGTGATGCGACCGCGCTGCGCCAGCACTGGCGTATCGAGCTTTTTGTCGGGGTATTCCAAGACCAAGGCATGCTGTCCCAGCGACACCAAAAGTGACGCTGGCAGGGGCAGCACACCGACGACGCGATCGTCGATCACGACCGTGCCGCCGGCATCCCCCAGCACCCGCACTTCGCTTGCGGGCGGCGGCGTCTGCGCCACCACCTGTTCAGCCTCGCGAGCCGCCGCTTCATCGACGGGGCGTGCGGGGTCCGCAAGGTAGCGGCGCATCAGATCGTAGGCGTCCAGCGTGCGGCCTTCGATGCCGGCCAGACGCCCCATCAGAAGCAGCAGATCAGGACCCGGCGTCTTGCGATATCCCGCATCAAGCGCCTGCTTGGCGGCGGCCAGGTTTTGCTGAGCCAGCGCCTGCAGCACCTGTTCGCGCAGCGCGGCGGTGGGGTCGGTCTTGGCCGGGCGCGCGGCCTTGGACTTGCCCGCGTCACGAGCGATCTTGCCGGTCGCTTTGCCTGCTGGTTTGGCCTCTGCACGGGCGCAGTCAGTCGACAGCCACGCCGATGCCAGCGCCAGCCACATGGCTACGATCGGCCGCGCTGCAAGCTGCCTGGCCCTGGGTCTGCCGTACGGCTTGCGATGGGGCACACGCAGGTGCAGACGACGATCCATGCGAAGGGTACTGCCGAGAATATCACCGCGGACCGCGTCGCCGAAAGCAGGTTGCCGCTGCGGCGACTTCCGGCGGTTCAGCAGGTCGGAAGGGCCCCGGGGGAGCCGCCGAATTTTCTGCGCCGGGACCCGGCTTTGGTCCAAGGTGACCCGACCGCAGAACCGGCGCCGCACCCGCACTGCGCCTTTATCTGCACCAGACCGGCAAGGGGCCCACATCGCGTCGTGGGGCCTGCCCATCGACGCTCTACACTCCGACGACCTACAGCGGATTGTTCAACAGGAAGTACACGCTGCGATCGGCGCCCTCCATAAAGCCGTGGGCATAGCCAAGCTGCAGCGTAAACGGCAGGTAGTACCCCAGGCTGCCGTCCAAGCGAAGCTCGCCGCCGACGCTGACCTTGAACTTGTCGGCCGACAGCGAGCCATAAAAGGCCGTGCCGATGTCGCTGTACACAGCCCCGTGCAATCGCCACAGGAAACCGGGAAGTGTCTCGGAGCCGCGCTCGACCCACAGGATCGGGAAGCGGTATTCCAGGTTGAACACGTGCATCTGATCGCCGTAGAACGCACCGGCTTCGTAGCCGCGCAGCCGAGGCTGGCCGGGGCGCGCACCCAAGAGCGCTGCCCGCAGAAAGTCCTCGCTGGTTGGGAAGCCACCGACATAGAACAGGCCGCGGCGCCGCAGGTCGCCACCGCTGATGCCGCCGTCGTAGCCGATGCTTAGCGTGTGATTGCGCGCCCACCACCAGGGCCACGGGATGCCGATGTACTGCGCCGCGATCAAGCGCAGCGAATACACGGTGTACTGCGATCCCAGCGCCGGATGGGCAAAGGCCGCCGACACCGAGATGTAGCGTCCACGCTCGGGTCCGACGGAATACAAGAAGCGCCGCGCGTCGCTGTAGGCAAAAGCCGCGTTCAGCGTGGCGTAGCGGCCGACTTCGGGCGTGGTCGGAATCAGGTCATCGGGACCCGGCGTGCGGCGCGGGCCGACGTTGCGCCAGTTGGTGAAGCTGTACGAGACGTTCAGCGTGGCCGATCGAGCGACGTCGCGCAGGATGGGCAG
>JAYRFD010001073.1:0-15964 GCA_041908565.1 Polyangia bacterium
ACCGGTGGTTCACCAGCGGACCGTGCCCTGATCCCCTGGCTGGAGGGAGCTGCGAGTCGGTCGTGTGCGATCGTCGTCAGCGGGTCCGGGCACAGTACCTGGTATCGATCTCCTGTGACCGAGGGCACCGACTTGGCGCCGCCGGTTCCTTGTCCCGCTTCGTCGGTCTTGGCCCAGACCACGGCGACATCAGCCAGGCTGCCGCTGGTGATCCAGCGCTTCTCGCCGTTTAGGACATAGGTGTCGCCGACGCGCTTCGCCGTGGTGCGCATGCCACCGGGGTTGCTGCCGAAGTCGGGCTCGGTCAGGCCGAAGCAGCCGATGGCATCGCCGCTGGCCATTTTGGGCAGCCAGCGTTCCTTTTGTTCTTCGCTGCCGAAGCTGTGGATCGGGTACATAACCAGCGCGCCCTGCACCGATGCGAAGGACCGCACGCCGCTGTCACCGCGCTCAAGCTCTTGCATGATCAGGCCGTAGGCCACGGGTCCCAGACCGGCGCAGCCATAGCCGGTCAAGCTGGCGCCCAGCGCGCCCAGCGCGCCCAGCTTGCGCGGCCAGCTTGCGTCGAAGGTGCCATCGCGGAAGTGACGACCGATGACCGGCAGGATCTCGTCATCGACAAAGCGTCGGAAGGTATCGCGCACCAGGCGCTCTTCTTCGCTCAGGATCTCGTCGAGCTGAAGGAAATCAACACCAGAAAACGGCATGGGGGCTCTGCTCCTTGGCTGCGCGGGCCAGGCCCACAGACGGGCCTGGCGAATGAACAGGGAAGGGGATCGAAGGCGGCACGGGAAGCGCGGCGGACACGATGCAACGGCTCACGCGGGCGGCCTTAGCGACGACGGGCTTCGATCAGCCACTCTTGTGCGACGCGGGTTAGGACCGAGTCTGCGGGCACCTCTTCGGACTCGATCGCGAAGGCGGGGGCCAGGCGCTCTTGCAGCTCTGCGATGGTGGTGCCGTACGGCGGTCCACCGGGATAGCTGTGACAGTAAAACAGGCCGATGAAGCGTCCACCGGGTCGCAGCAGGCGCGCCATCTGCGCGATGTATTCCTCGCGGCGCGTCGGCTCGATAGCGCAGTAGCAGCAGTGCTCGACGATCCAGTCATAGCTCTGCGGCGCCAATGGACCGCTGTCGCTGCGCGTGAACAGATCGGCTTGCACGGCCTCGACCGTGTCGCCCAAGCCCGCTTGGTCCACTGCCTGCTTCACGCACGAAACGGCGCTGGGCGCGATGTCCAGGGCCACCACATGCGCACCGACTTTTTGCGCAATCGCCCCAAGCAGCAGCGCTTCGTGTCCGCGACCGGCCCCCGCCACCAGCACGCGCTGGCCCGTCGACAGACGATGCGATTCAGACAGCCCATTTAGGCTATTCAAGCCATTTAGATACCGCGCAAGCGGAGGCGGACAGCGCGCCAGTTCCCAGCCATCGCCGCCGTGCTGGTACAGGTATTCCCAGCGCGAATCGTAGGGCAGATCGGCGGGCTCGTTGACGCGCGGACGTAGCTCGCGCAGGGCCGTGCGCGCGGCTTCGCGCAGCAGCACTTGCAGGGCCTGATAGTCGGCATCCGTCCAGGAAAGCGCGGTCGGTTCACCGGGCTGCGAGGGACGGCCCCCGCTGTTCGGCGTCGACGCAGAGGGCGATCTTAAGACACTCTGGACAGGCCCCGAGCTGGGCGCTCGTTCGGCGATGTAGCCCAAGCGCAGCGTGCGCGTGAGCGCGTCGACTTCAAACGCGACCAAGGTCGCATCGCGCGGCGTGCGGCTTGATGCCGGCACGCGTCCATGTGCCCAGTCGAAAAGAGGCTGCGCCGCCTGGGCCACGCGCTCGCAGGCCGCGGCATCCAGGTCCGCGGTCACCACGCCCCGCGCGTCGGCCGCACAGACCCGTGCGACGCGTCCGCGCCGGTCCAGCAGAAGCGAATGCAGATCCACGTGGCGCCTCTACCCGAAGACTTTCTTGGAAAGCTCGCCGCGGACATCGGCCTGCATCACATCGTCCAGGCCGCCGATGGGCTCGCCGGCGATAAAGACCAGCGGAAATTCGTGCCGCTTGGCCTGCGTCAAGGCCCAGCTGCGGCTGACTTCATCGTCGGTCACATCCAAGATGGTGTAGGGGATGTCGCGGCCTTTGAAGATGTCTTCGATCTTGCGCGGCGTGCGGTGATCTTGATCGGTGACGTACAGGGCCACCGGGGCTGCTTCGCGACGCGCGGCCTTTTGCCCGACGCGCTCCTCGTTCACGCGCTGCTCGGCTTGTGCGATCGCTCGCTCGCGACGATCCAATTCGGCCTGCGAGCACAGCGGCTGGCCCAAAAGATCGTTGGCGAAGCGCAGCGCCTGTCGCGTCCAGCGCACAGGCGGCAGGCGATTGCCGGTGTCGGCAGAAAGAGCGCCGTGCAAAAGCACACGCCCGCGGTCGAGCACTTCTTTGACTTCTTTGGGTGGTGTTGGCATCGGCATGGTCTTTTTTGCTGTGTCTTTTGCCTATCGCGTCGAGCCGGTGAAGTCAATGCACGTGCGCGACGGGATGCGATACCCTGCGCCGCAAGCGCGCGTCCTCACCCTGTACCCCGAGCGCAAACCCATGACATCCCTGACGACTTTGACCACGTTGATTTGGCGGACCCAGCGGCGCGGTGGACGGACCGTTTCCCTTCGCGGGCTGCCCGGCGTCCTTTTGGCCTGCGCATCCGTGTGCCTTGGCCTGGGCTCGGCATACGCGGAAGCGCCAGCCAGCACGGCGGTCAGTACACAAGCCAGCACGTCGATCGGTACACAAGCCAGCACGTCGACCAGCACGCAGGCCAGCGCGTCGATCAGCGCGCAAGTCAGCACGTCGACCAGCACGCAGGCCAGCTCTGCGTCGCGCCCTTGGTACGATCGTGTGACGCTGCACGGCTATGCCGATGTCTATTACGGCTACAACATCAACCGTCCGCCCGACGGAGCGAACTTCATGGCGGGCATCGGTACGACGGGCAAGCGCGCCAACAACCTGACCCTGAATCTGGCCGCCCTCGACATCTCGGCCGACTTGGATCCCGTCAGCGTGCGCATCGTCCTGCAGCATGGCACCGGCAGCGAAGTGGTCTACAGCGCCGAGCCCCGCGGTCCCGCCAGCGGCCCCGAGGTCTGGAAGTTTCTGCAGATCGCCAGCATCGCGTACAAGGCTCCACTGGGGCGCGGCCTTTTGATCGAGGCCGGCATCCTGCCCAGCCACGTCGGCTTCGAGGTCTTTCCATCGAAGGACAACTGGAACTACACGCGTGCCTGGAATGGGGAACTATCGCCGTATTACCAAGCGGGTATCAAACTGTCGTATTCATTCACCGATAACCTATCGGCACAGATTCACGTGTTAAATGGCTGGCAGCAGGTCGGTGACAACAACGATGCCAAGACGATTGGCGCCCAGCTTGCGTGGAACAGCGCGCGCTTCACGGCGGCGCTAAATGGCCTGTTTGGACCCGAGCTTCCCGCCGACAACACGCACTGGCGCCTGTTTGGCGATCTGCTTTTGGGACTGCAGCCGGTTTCGTGGCTAAGCCTGATGGCCTCGATCGACATCGGCTATCAGCAGCTACCCGGTGTGGCCGATGGCCCCGACGGAGCGGCCCTGTGGTGGGCCGCGTACGCTTGGGCACGCGCGCAGATTCGACCGTTTCTGGCGGTGGCCGTGCGCGGCGGCTACTTCGACGATCGCGATGGCTACATCTCCGGCACGGTGCAGACCCTGGGTGAATTCACCGGCACCGTCGAGATCCGCCTGCAGAACCACCTGATCCTGAAGCTTGAGGGGCGCTACGACCGCTCGACCGCCCCGGTGTTCGAAAGCAGCGATCGGCAGCTTGACGGCACGCCCGTCCTGCAGCCGCACCAAGGCCTGTTTATGATTGGCGCCGTCGCATCATTTTGAAGAATTAATTATTTATGAATTAATTTAATAGTTCACATTAATATAGAGTTAAATGCGGCTGGCATGTGGTTAATTGGCGTTTTTCCGGGCTTTGGTGGGGGCTCGCAGGCGTTCGTGCAGCTTGGCCAGCGCGTCCCAGGCTTGGCGCGGTGTCAGGTTGTCGGGATCCAGGCCGCGGACGGCCGCCAGGACCTCTTGTTCTGCGGGATCGCGCGGTGCGGGGGCGGCACTGGGGGGCGCCGCGACCGGAGCGGCCGGCACATGGAACAGCGGAAGCTGACTGGATCGCGGCATGCCATGCGCAGGGGATGCGGCGTGTGCGCCGTCGCTGCCATCGTCGGCTTGTTCCAGCTCGCGCAGCAGCTGACGGGCTCGTTCGACGACGGTCTTGGGCAGGCCGGCTAAGCGCGCCACTTCAATGCCATAGCTGCGGTTGGCGCCGCCGGGAACCAGCTTGTGCAGAAACACGATGTCGCCCTGCCACTGCCGCACCGCGACGGAAAAGTTGCGCACGCGCGGTCGCGCTTCGGCCAAGGCCGCCAGTTCGTGATAGTGCGTGGCAAACAGGGTCCGGCAGCCGATCTGATCGTGCAGATATTCCGCCACCGCCCAGGCGATCGACACGCCGTCATACGTCGATGTGCCGCGCCCAATCTCGTCGAGGATCACCAGCGATCGGCGCGTCGCGCGCGACAGGATCTGGCTGGTCTCACGCATCTCGACCATGAAGGTCGATTCGCCGCGGGCCAGGTTGTCGGCCGCCCCCACGCGCGTGCAGATGCGATCGACCAAGCCCAGATCGGCCCGTCGCGCGGGCACGAACGAACCCATCTGCGCCAGAAGAACAATCAGCGCCACCTGCCGCATGACGGTCGACTTGCCGGCCATGTTCGGTCCGGTCAGAAGCAGGATCTGTTCGGCATCGGGATCCAGCAGCGTGTCGTTGGGCACAAAGCGCCCGCGACCGGCCAGGCCCTCGACGACCGGGTGGCGTCCTTCTTCGATATTCAGGCGCAGATCCGAACCCATGGTGGGGCGGACGTAGCCGCTTTTGTGCGCAAGCTCGGCCAGGCTGGCCAGCGTGTCGATCTGCGCGATGCGCTCGGCCAGGGCCAGGATGCGCGGCGTCGCTTCGGCAAGCTCGCGGCGCAGGCGATCGAACAGCTCAAGCTCCAACTCGACGCGGCGCTCTTCGGCGCCCAAGACCTTGGCTTCGTATTCGGCTAGCTCGCTGGTGACAAAGCGCTCGGCATTGGCGGTGGTCTGCTTGCGGACGTAATCGGCCGGCACGCGCGAAAGGTTCGATCGCGTGATCTCGATGTAGTAGCCAAAGACCTTGTTGTAACGAACTTTCAGCGACGAGATTCCGCTTCTCTCACGCTCGCGTTCTTCGATGCGCAGGATGTGATCTTTGCCGCCCTGCGAAAGCTCCAAGATCTCGTCCAGATCGGCGTGGAAGCCGCGCCGCGTGAAGCCACCTTCGCGATAGGTCAGCGGAGGGTTGTCGATGATCGCAGCCGCGATGCGATTCGCCACGTCCGCGCACAGATCGTCGCCCAGCTGCAGCGGCGTCGGCAGTCCCAGGTCGTCGTCGGTGGCTTTGGCACTGCGGCTGCGTTCATCGCTGACCAGGGCCAGCGGATCGCGCGCGCTGGCCAGGGCGGCTTGCAGCTGTGGGATCAGGCGCAGGCCTTGCCCCAAGCTGAACAGATCGCGCGGCGTTGCGACGCCAGCCCCCAAGCGACCGGCCAAGCGCTCTAGGTCATAAATTTCGGCCAGACCTTCGCGCAGCGCCTTGCGCGAAAGCGGATGTTCGACCAGCCACTCGACCGCGTCGTGTCGTCGGCGAATCGCTGCCAGATCCAGAAGCGGTGACAGCAGCCAGCGGCGCAACAGGCGTCCACCCATCGCGGTCTTGGTCTGATCCAACACGCCAATCAGCGATCCCTGCCGCTTGCCCTCCATCAGCGTGTGCAGAAGTTCCAGGTTGGTGCGCGTCGTCTCATCGACGATCAAGCTGTCGCCGGGCTGATAGCAGCGCAGGCGAAAGATCGGCAGCGTGCCGGTGGGCTGCGTGGCCTGCGCATAGCGAATGCACGCGGCGCCAGCAGCGGCGATCAGCGGATGCAGCGGTGCGGCATCGGCGGTCGCATCGATCAAGGGCGCCAGCGTCGCCTGGTCTTCACGCGGCAACGCACTTCGGCTGTGACCCACGGGAATGCGCAAGCGGCGCTGCAGATCGGTCTGCGTTTCGCTTGTGATCGCTTCATCTGGCGTGACGATCAGAAGCTCGGCCGGCGCGATGCGACCCAGCTCTTCGGTGGCATCGGCCAAGGGCACCACGGTGGCGGCGAATTCGCCGGTGGATACGTCGACGTGCGCGATGCCGGCCTGGCCGTCGCCGTAACAGACGGCAGCCAGATAGTGACCGGCCTTGGGTTCTAGCTGTTCTTCTTCCAGAATGACGCCGGGCGTGATGACCTGCGTGACGGCGCGCCGCACGATTTTTTTGGCTTTGCGCGCGTCTTCGACCTGTTCGCAGATCGCGACTTTTTTGCCGGCGGCGACCAGCTTGGCGACGTAGTGCTTGGCCGCGTGATGTGGCACCCCGGCCATCGGAATTGGATCTTCGCGCTGCTTGTCGCGAGCGGTCAGCGTTAAGTCCAGAAGCTGCGAAGCGACCACCGCATCGTCGAAGAACATCTCGTAAAAGTCGCCCATGCGGAAAAAGACGATGCAGTCCGCGTAGCGATCTTTGACTTCCAGGTACTGCCGCATAAACGGCGTGGCCAGGTGGGCAGACGACGATGGGCGCGACCCAGCAACATCGGAAATGGCGTCGGCAGGTTCGGCGGATTCGGTCGGGATCACCGCGGGGTGCAAGTGCTCTGCCGCGGCAGCGGACTCAGCTGTTGGTGGGCCAGACTCTGGATTGGTCGACGGGGATGCGGAACGCAGCATGGCGGCTGGCTTTAACAGAGGTCACCTATCGCCGTCCAGCCATAGGCGCCCGGCCATCGCCCATCTAGCGGCCAGCCATGGGGTGGCCCTGTGCGTACAATCGGAAGATCGAAAGTGGGGGATTCCATGTCGTCACGTACCACGCGGGCCATCGGCTGCTGTGCGGGCTTGGTTCTGTCGGGCTTGGTTCTGTCGGGCTGTTCTGGGCTGTGGGATCCGTTCTTAGCCACGCGGGAAGTCGAAGCTGTCATCGACGGCGGCACGACCCTGCAGATCCCTGCGCCGACCGGCGTCTGCCCCACCAACAACGTGTGCTGGCAGAACCCGCTGCCCCAGGGCAATCGCCTGAACGCCGTGCAGGCCATCGCCAGTGACAACGTCTGGGCCGTCGGTACCAACGGCACCGTGCTGCGCTACAACGGCAGCGCCTGGACGCAGTTCCCATCGCAGACCATGGCCGCGCTGAACGACATCACGGCACTCAACGCGCAAGAGCTATGGAGCGTCGGCAGCTACGGCACCGTCTTGCACTGGGTCATGCCGTCCTATATCCCGAACGCGCTAGCAGGGATTGGCTCGCTGTACCGCGTCCGTGCCGTCAGCAAGAGCTTGGCGTTTACATCCGGAGACAACGGCGCCGCCCTGCGCTGGGATGGCACCGCGTGGGAACAGACAGGCCCCGGACTTCCGATGACCAGCTATCGCGGCCTGATCGCGCTGGATGCAGCGAACGTGTGGATCAGCCTGATGAGCGGCTCGATCTTTCAGTGGCATCAGCAGCCCGACGTGCAAGAGCCAGCAGCGGGAATGGATCAGCTGTACGCCATGTGGGGATCGAGCATCGACAACCTGTGGGCCGTCGGTGAAAAGGGGCGTCTGTTGCAGCGCAGGATTGGCTCGTCTCCGCTTTGGCAGCAGCTTCCGGCTGTTCCGACGAGCAACCTGTACAACATCTGGGGCACTGGCGGCCCAGATCTGTGGGCCGTCGGCAGCGGCGGCACGATCCTGAATATTGATGCCGCAAAGCAGGGCTCCAGCCTGGAGAGCGGAGGGGGCAACGGGATCCCCTATGACCTGTACGGCGTCTCGGGCACCAGCAGCAGCGACGTCTGGGCTGTTGGGGACAGCGGCACCATACTGCACCGCGATGCCAGCGCGTGGACATCGGTCAGCAAGGGCACAATCAGCCCCATCAATGCCATCTGGGCTGCGGCCTTGAACGACGCGTGGGTGGTCGGCAACGGCGGCCTGATCATGCACTGGGACGGTCAGGCATGGAGCAAGGTCATGAGCACCACCACCGCGGATCTGAAGGCCGTCTCGGGCAGCGCCCGCAACGACATCTGGGCCGTCGGCACCAACGGCATCGCGCTGCACTGGGATGGGACCGCGTGGAGCCAGCGCAACGTCCCCGGCAGCGGCGTCCTATACGGGCTGTACACGCCCAATGCCAGCAGTACGTGGGCCGTTGGCAGCAGCGGCATGGTCTACACGTACCAATCGCCCCAGGGGAACTGGCAGCAGTCCTTCACCGGTATCAGCAGCCCACTGCGTGCGATCGGTGGCTTCGACCCCGCCGACTTCTGGGCCGTCGGCGACGATGGAGTGCTGCTACACAACTTCATGGGAGCCTGGGCCGCAGTTAACTCCATGGTTACGTCTCCGCTAAATGCAGTCTGGGCCACCGGACTTAACAATGTCTGGTTTGTCGGCGATGGCGGCAACGCTCTGGTCTGGGACGGCAGCTCGGTGCGCAAGCGAGCCACGGGACTCAGCGGCAATCTGCGCGCGCTGTGGGGCAGCGATGCGATGCGGCTGTTCGCAGCGGGTGATGGCGGGATCCTGTTTCAGTTCAACGGCACGATGTGGAACAAGCTCAACAGCGGCACTGACAACAACCTGTTCGGCGCGCGCGGCTTGGGTCAGGCGGTTTCCGGCAGCACCGAGTTCTGGCTGGTCGGCGACCGCGGATCGATCCTTTTCTATCGGCCCTAGACGGGATCTGCACAGCCCGCTGCACAGGTCTTGGCAGCGACGGCGTCCGGCATTGGGCGGGGGAGGGCGAAGGCGACGGGACCGGGCCGGCTGACTGCTGCGGGCTGGCGCCTATTCTTCAAACATCTGCGATAGCTGCGCGTCCAGCGTGGCTTGGCCGCGGCTAATTCCCATGCGCAGACGCAGCGCTTCGTGTGCCAGCAAGCGCACCAGCCCTTCCAAGCCCTGCAGATCAAAGTGCGCAAGCGGCACCATCTGCCGCAGCAGATACACGCCGCGCCACAGCATGATCCCCCCGACGGACAGCTGGTTCAGATACGAAAGCGCGCTGGCTGGACTTAGTAGAGCCTCTGGACCGATCTCGGCCAGGATGGTCAGCCACGTTGCCCCGCGGATCGTAACGGGTGAGATACGAACCCACTGCAGCACAGAGCCCTGTGGAGCCGGAATCTGCCAGGCCAGCGCGATGCGATCGTCGGCCACCTTCGCTTGCTTGAACGCGCGCTGAGCGTGCTCTTGCACGTCCTTCCAGCTGGGGCTGTCGACCGTCGCTGTTGCCGCAGCTGGGGCGGGCGCAGGCTCTGCCATGACGCCGTCTTGTGGCCTGGGTGTCATCCGTCTCTCCCTCGCGTTCAGGATGGGTGGCGCAGGCAAAGAAAGCAACTTCGGCGTCCGCCCACCGAGACCTCAGAGTAAGATCAAACGAAGAGGAGAATGCACCATGGCACTGCCCGTGGATCTAAGCCAAGCCGGCGAGCTTCTGATGCCCAACCTGCCCAGCCTTGGGGAAATTGGCGCAGGTATCGGTGGCGCCGCCAGTGGGATTGCATCCGGCGTCGGTGGGTTGCTTGGGGGCGTGGCCTCTGGCATTGGCGGCATCCTCAGCGGTGTCGGCAGCATCGATCCCGGCATGCTTGGCGAGCTGATGGCCCCGTCCTTTGGGGTGCCCGAACTGCCGCCGCTCGGCGAATTCGGCGAGATCATGGGCGGCTTGCCCAGCTTCGGTGAGTTCGATCCTTCGATGGCCGGCGAGATCATGGGCGGCCTGCCCAACCTGGGGGGCTTGCCCAACCTGGGCGCCCTGGGCGAGCTGATGGGCGGCCTGCCCAGCTTCGGTGAGTTCGATCCTTCGATGGCCGGCGAGATCATGGGTGGCCTGCCCTCGTTCTGATGACTTCCTTGGCCTTGCAAGACGATCGCAGCCAGCTTCTGAACCTTCTCTGCGAGCGCGGCATTCGCCGCTCAACCCCCGACAAGCCGCTGTGTTTTCCCGACGGGAAAGAAGCCCGTTGGATGCTCGATTCGCTGCGCGTCAGCCTGACCGCCCAAGGGGCCGAACTTGCCGGGCGCTGCTTGTGGGCGATCTTGCAGCGTTATTCCGCACGACAGGTCGCTACGTACGGCACCACCGCGATTCCGTTGCTGCAGGCCTGCATTCTGCAGTCGGGCGGCGCGCTGCGTGGCCTGATCATCCGCAAAGACAAGAAGCGCGCTTCGGGCCAGATCATCGAAGGGGATCTCGATCCCAGCCAGCCCGTGGTGATGCTCGACGACTCCATCCACTCGGGGCAAGAACTGGCGATGGGGATGCAGATCCTGCAGCAAGCCGGCGCGTGGGTTGAAGGCGGCGTGGTGCTGGTGCGCTTCGGCTGGGGCGGCGGCTTCGCGCGTCTGCAAGACCGTGGCCTGCGCATGGAGTCGCTGTTCGACGCCATCACCGATCTGTCCCCCCGCGTCGACGGACCCAGCGCGGCGCTGGTCAAAAATGGATCCAAGAACTTTCCGGATCTGGTCTGGGCGGAAGAACCGTTTCCAGACGGAATGCACCCGGCGACCCTGGCGCGTGCGGTGATCGATCGCACGCTGGCCAGTCAGCCGATCCCGCGTCCACCGCGCAGCCTGGATCGCAGCTACGACGGCAGCGGCGGCGTATGGGTCAGCATTCGACCGCGCAGTCACATCCTTTTGCGCCACGCGCGCGACGGCTTTTGGCACCTGCCCGATGAGTCGCCCGGTCCGCTGCCGCTGGAGCTGATTCAGGTGGCCGCCCGCACCGCGCGTCGCATGCAAGATCACAGCGACGCCGTGAAGCGCTGGCAAGGCAGCGCGGTGGCCGTGACCTTTTTCGGTCGACTGCAGGCCTGTACACCCGGCCAGATCGACAACGATCGCTTCGGCATCCTGGTCAAAAGCCAGGTCCGTCCCCTGCACTGGGGCGGCGCCCTGCCGCGCATGCCCGGCATGAGCCGCGAGTGGGCGCAGCTTGAGCACGCTCGCAAGAACGCGCGCCTGTTACCGCATGAGCCGCACGACCTGTACCGCCACACCGTCGAAAAAGTGGTCGAGCCCGATGCGGCGTGGCAACCGACCGGCACCGCCACCTGGCAGCACCGAGGGGTAGACACGCCGTGGTACGCCGATCCAGCTCGCGGGGGTCTGGTTGCGCAGCGGACCTTGGATCTGCTGCTGTCGCAGGTGGGGGCTCGACGGGAAATGCAGCCGCCGCTGTCGGCGGATCTGCTGCCGGCGCTCGATTCCTTGTTCGTCACGATCTTCTGCCGCGGGCAGGTCGTGGGCTGCATGGGCGGGCGCGTGAATCGCTTGGATGAAGACCTGCGCAAAGCCGTGCAGCAAGCGCTGCAAGATCGTCGCTTTGCGACAGGCTCGACGGAAAATGGGGCGCCCAGCGCGGAAGCAGATGCCTGGGCGGTGATGGTGTCGCTGCTGCACGATCCGATGCAGCTTGGCGTCCAGACGCCGGACGAGATCGCCGTGCGCGTGCGCCTGGGACAACAAGCCCTGCTGGTCTTTCAAGATCGCGGCGTTGGCCAAGCGCGACGGCAGGCCCTGCTTTTGCCCTTCGCCGCACTGCAGCACAGCTTGGGTCGCCCGCAGTACGTGGCTGAGTTGATCGACAAGGCGGGCATCACGCGCCCACCGTATGCTTGGGTCGGCTACGACTGCGATAGCTGGCTGGCTACTGGATCGACTCTGCAGCGCTTGCCGATGGGCCTGCCTTCGCCTGCGACAACGTTGCCCACTTCGCCCGTCGGCGTGCTGCAGCACGCCATCACGGACGTGGTGCCGCTGCTGTCCAGCTATCTTCTGCGCTGGCAAAAGCCGCAGGGCGGTCGCATCGGCATCTATCGACCGCTGCTGGCGCAGACCATCGATGATCTGGCGCTGCCTCGGCAAGTCCATGGTTCGTGGATCGTGGCGCGGCTAGCTGCGCTGTCGGCGCATCCGGATCAGATCGCGGCGCTGCACGTCGATTGCGCGTGGTTGACGGGCCTTTCGAAGCCCGATGCACAGGGGGATCTGTGGCTGGAAGCGCAGCCCGCATCAACGGCATCGGCCGCGTTCCTGCTGCTTCTGCTGTGCGAACAGGGCGACGCTGCGCAGCAGCCTTTGATCGATGCCCTGGATGCGATGCTGTTTCGGCGCATCGATGTGCACGGTCGCCTGGCCACCCATCCCGCATCGACGCCCGATTCGGAGGTCGAAGGCCAACAGGACTACTTGCCCGCGCAGGCCTTGCTGGCCTTGGCGCGCGCGACGCAGCGGCGCAGATCGATTGCAGGGCAGGGAAGTGCGTCAGGCGATGCGCTGCTGGAACCAGATCGCTGGGCCGTAATCCGCGCGTCGCTGCGCTTCTATGCGCATCGCTTCTTCGTGCTGCGTGGCTGGGGGCACGTTACTTGGCTGACGCAGGCGGCTTTTGCTTGGTGGCAGATCACACGCTGCCCAGATCTGGCAGAGCTGACCTTTTCGATCATCGACTGGGCCCTGGACTTTCAGCAGGAAAAGTCAGGAGGCTTCATCAACGGCGAACAGCCCGATGCGCCCGGCTGCATGACTGCCGTGGTGCTGGAAGGGCTGGTTGCTGGGCTGTCGCTGGCGGTGCAGATCGGCGATCGGCAGCGCAGCCAGCGCTATCTGCACGCTTGCGCGCAGGCTGTGCGCTTCTTGGGTGCGCTGATCTATCAAGAACACGACCGACCGCTGCTGCCGCAGCCCGACCGCGCGATCGGCGGCCTTCGCATGAGCCATACGGCAAGTGATGTGCGCATCGATTTTGTGCAGCACTTGCTGAGCGCTCTACTGGACTTGCGTGCGCTGTTCCCCCGACTTCCCAATGACATCACCGACGGACATGGCGCGTCGTAGGTGATAAGATGTGGGAGTGATGTTCTGTTCGTTGCAGTGCCGCCGGCATGCAGTTACACCAGCCGGTGTGCTTGTGGCGGGGCTGCTTCTTGGAATGCTGTCGCAGCCTGCAGCGTGGGCTGTGCCTGCGCGAACCCAAGCTGACAATGCGACGGCGCCGATGGTCATGCAGACCAGTGCGCGGTCTGCCGATCCGGCGACGCAGGGTTCACCTCTCGATGGCGACAGCGTGGCCGAACGCGTCCAGCGCGCCCGCCAGCTGTTTGAAGGCGGCAAGTATGCCGATGCTGCGGCACTGCTGCAGCAGGTCATCTCCGTCGAGCCAAAGCCCGTCCACATCTTCAACTTGGGTCAGTCGCAGCGCCGAGCCGGGCAGATCGATGAAGCCCGCGCCAGCTATCAGCGCTTTATCGATCTGGTGCCGCAGCATCCAAGCGTTCCGGAAGCCCGCAACTACATCCGCGAGCTAGATCTGATCAAAGCGCAAGTGCAGCAGGCCGAGCAGGGCTATCGCCTGCAGCTGGATCGCACGCGCAGCGATCTATTGCGGCAGCTGAACCAGACGCGCGATGAACTGCTAAGCGAGCGCGCCCAGACCGCGGCCTTGCGTGATGGAAAACCTGTGTACAAGCGTGCCTGGTTTTGGGGCGTGCTGGGCGGCACGTTGAGCGTCGTCATCGTGGCCAGCGCGGTCATTGGCTATGTCGCGACGCGCGCGCCTGATCCGCCGCCCACCGACACGGGATACATCGGCTTCACGTTCTGATCCGACCGCAGTCGGCGGTTCGTGTCGTGAAGATCTCGCTTTGACTTGGGGGAGCTTATGACGATGCCTACGCCACGATCGTTGCGCCTTCGACGTCTGCAGCGTGCGGCCCTGCTGTTGCCCATTGGCTTTATGGCAGCCAGCTGTGGATCCAGCGACACCGCAATCGCCTTGCATGTCACAAACATCCCGGGCAGCACCACCGAACTGCGCGTCGCAGCCAGCATTGATGGCCAGTCCGCCATGGCTCCGGGTAGCTATGCACCACCGGCCAGTGGTGCATCGGATCTTCGGTTGGGAGTTCGTCTGATCAATCGCACCAGCGGGCAGGCTTCGTTCGATGTGGCGGCCTGCAACAGCGCCTGTCTGCTTTCGCGGAACAGCACGAAAGCTGATCTGGCCCAAGGCAATGCCGAGATCGATGTCGCGCTGAAGTCAGTGCCCGAAGCGCTGAGCTTGAGCCTGTGCACGCCGCGCGCTGACTTGCTGTGCAGCATGCAGTGGGAACGCAATCCAGCCACCGGCGAGGGAACCTTCACCGTGCATGGATCGACGTTTTCAAGTGGGGCCGCTGTCTATCTGGATGGCGTGAAGTACCCGTCGCCCCTTATCACATCCCCCAACCGCGTCGAGCTGCCCAGCTTCCCCACGCTGACCAAAGATCAATATGTGGTCGAAGTGCAAAACGCGGACAAGACGTCGATCCTGCGACGCATGTCGTTGGGCGGACTGCCGCTGGATGTGCTGCCGAAAGCGATCGAGTTGTCGCAGCCACCCAGTCAGCCCGATCGCATGCCCTATGTCGTCCATCTTGCGATCGAGGATCTGGATCGCGATGGCAACCAGGACTTCGTGGTCGTCGGAGCATTTTTCCAAAACGTGTTCGGCGTCGTACCGGCCAAGCCCGGCTTTCTGGTTCCCTATTACGGCGATGGCAAGCGGGGCTTTGTGCGCGGGGATGCCATCCTGAACCTGCCCGGTGTACCGCGCGCGATCACGGTGGCGTCGATCAAAGCCGACGCGCCGCCGCAGCTGATCGTGTCGCTAGCCGATGTACTTACGTTTGGTACCACCAGCTATGCCGTCGATTACCAGCTTGGCGGAGAGATCTACATCCTGGATCCAAGCGGCCCGCGTACCTACGGCGCACCGATCGAGGTCCGTCCGCTGCCGCAGTTCAATGGCCGATCGGCGAGCCAGGTGCTCGTGACGGATGTCGACGGAGACAACAAGAAGGATCTGGTCGTCGCCACCACCAACGCGCGCAGCCTGAAGAACATCTCGGCGGGGGCGGTCCTGCTGTGGCTGCAAGGCCCTGCCGCCACCTGGCAGCTGAGCAAGCTGGCCACGGACGCGCCGAAGACGATCGTCGATCGCGCCGACACCGCCCCGCTGGCCATTCTGCCCTGGGATGGCCCAACAGGCGGCGAGCCGGGCGGCTTGGCCTTGGCCCTTTACAACCCCAACACCGCGCGAGGCGAGCTGCAGATCCTGCGCAGCCTGACAAGCGCCACGCCCACGACTGCGTCGACTCAGCCGATGGGTGGGATGTCGCAGCAGCTGTTTACCGGCGACTTCAGCGGTGACGGAAAACGTGACTTGTTGGTCACGTTACCGATCGCCAACGATCGCCAGACCGCGCAGCGCCGCATCGAGCTGTTCAGTCAGGTCAGCACGGGCAGCAGTCCCGCAATCCTGGATGTTCAGCAGCCTTTTGGCCTGGCCGTCGCGGCCGATCTGTTTGCTGATCGGCGTGAAGATCTGCTGCTGTACACGACCAAAGACAGCGCTCCCTTGCTGGGCGTCCTGCCGTCGAGGACGGTCGCGCCCTATTTGACTCAGCCCGCGTTTCATATGCCGATCCGCGGTGCCGGGCAGTCGCTCTTGGCCGCTGGGGACTTGGATCGAGACGGCAAACCGGACATTGTTTCTGTCACTACCGGCACCCTCGATCTGTTCGCGCCGCTCACCGGTCAGATCGATATCTACTTCGGGCGCTAGCGTCTACGCGCGTCGCTTGACCAGCTTGGTGAAGGCGCGAAGCTCTGCAAGCTCGCCATGCACGACGACGCAGTCGCCGGCTTCGATCGGATCGCTGGGCGCCGGGCTGAACTGCATGGTGCCGCTTTGCGTCTTGCGCGAAAGGACCATC
>JAYRFD010001074.1:0-5691 GCA_041908565.1 Polyangia bacterium
ACCTGCTGCACGCCGGCGACCGTGCCTGCGGCTTCTTTCTGCAAGCCATAGTCAAAGTGGTTGTCGCCACCAAACGAGATCCGCAGCGTCACCACCGGCGTCACGTTCATGCGCAAAAGGGCCACCGTCGCCAAGGTCTGCGCTTCGGGCCCGTCGTCGCGGATGCTGGCCAGGTCGGCACGAAGCTGATCGCCCAGCGCTTTGGCCTGTCGCTTCGACAGCGCGCGCTCTTCGATCTGTCCGGCCAGCGTGCGGCTGCCGTGCTCGCGCAGAATGGGCAGCAGCTTGCCCAGAACCTGATCCCGCTGTTCACCCAGCGTGGCCAGCGGTCCCCCCGGCGCCGTCAGAACATCGCGAAGTTCCGACGGCGTCAGGTGGGCCAGCCCATGCCCCTCATACGGCAGGGTCGCGCTGTTGCGCCCCGCCGGAGCCGCCGCGCCGATCGACACTGGCTCTTTCTGCGCCGTACCCAGGCAGCCGCTGGTATAGCGCGCGATCAGCGACGGCAGCATCTCGGCCTGACCAGCTGCCCACAGCCGCAGTACTTTGGGCAGGTGCGGATGAGCATTGGTCTTGGTCGCCAAGTGAAAGAAGCAAGTCCGATCCAAGACCTTTTGCGGCAGCGTCGACCAGGGCCGCGCAGCCGTCACGCTTTGTCCGGCCAGCGTGAACTGCGTCGGGGCCATCTGCGCATCCTTGGGATGACTGACCCCCGCTTGTTCATAGGTCCCCGGAGCGTTGGTGTTCACCGGATCGCCGTCGATCGACGTGCTGAACACCAGATACTGCGCCGCTGCGCGATCGGTGCAGGCGGCGTCGGGTCCTGGGGGCGTCCCAGGACTGTCTTGAGCGGCTGCAGCCCCCCTGCGCGGCGTCGCCATCACCCAGCCCAAAAGGGCAGTGGGCAGCCCGCTGGCCAGTGACTGCAACCCCATGCAGCCAGCGCCGAACATTCCGCGCACGAGCAGCTGTCTGCGCGATACCGCCCCCCCGGGCATCTCTCTACGTCGCTTCATGGCACGCTTCCCGACGTTACAGACTCACGGACTAGCGTATCACGGTGACTTCAGGCCCCGTCTGCGTTTCGTTCGCAATGCTCGAGGGTTGCGCGTCCATCTGCCCGGGCTGCCCACGCGACACATAGGGGGCCTGACCTGGCTCGTCTTGCACTGCCGTCTGGACAGCCTCCTTGCGCTTCGGCTGCTTCGTCGCCGCTTGCCACCCGCAGCGTCGGGAACTCGTCAGCGTATCGGATTTCCACAGCCGACCCGGGCCGGCTCCTCAGACGATCGCGGGGCGGCTGCCCGCCAACGGGGGACATCGCACGGTAAGCATATCTCGCCCGACTCGTACGTGATCATTTGTACTCAGCGGATGAAGCCTTCGCGCTGCCGTCGTCTGTGCAGGCTCCCGAACGAGCCGCAAGCGACTGTACAAGTCGCGAGCACGGGCTCGATATACTCTGAGGTGTGCAGCCGCAGATCGCGATCGTAGTTCCGGTCCTAAACGAAGCTGCGGCCGCGCCTGCGCTGGGCCAGCGGCTGCGGGCCTTGGCTGCACACGAACTTCTGATTGTCGACGGTGGAAGTCGAGACGAAACGCCTCGCGTACTGGCAGAACAAGGGCTGCGAGTTCACCAGACGGATCCCGGTCGCGCCCGTCAGATGAACACCGGCGCCGCGCACACGACGTCCGAAGTCCTGCTGTTCTTGCATGCCGACACATCGCTTTCGCCACAGCAGGTGCAAGCGGCGCAGTCGGCGATTGATGCAGGGGCCGACTTCGGCTGTTTCACGGTGCGGCTTGATTCAACGGACCCGCGCCTGCGCCTGGTGGCGGCGCTGATCTCGTGGCGCAGTCAGCTGATGGTGTCTGCCACCGGAGACCAAGCCATCTTCATCCGCCGCTCGCTGTTCGATGCCCTGGGGGGCTATCGCGCCGTAGCACTGTGCGAGGATCTGGATCTCATCGCGCGGGCTCGATCGCGGGGGCGCTTTGTCTGCATTGATCAACCTGTCTGTACATCCGCTCGACGCTGGCAACAGCGAGGCATCCTGCGCACGATCCTTCTGATGTGGGCTCTGCGTTTGGGGTGTCACCTGGGAATCGATCCAGCAACCTTGAAGCGGCTCTATGAGGACGCACGATGAAATTCCACTACACGCCCACGCCGGCTGAGCTTGCCCACAAACAGCGTCGTCGCGACGAGCGCATGCAGGACACCGCGCCGCAGTTTCGTCGCCCAAACCAAGTGCTTGGAAAACGATCGACGATTGGCTGCGTGGCTCTGGAGATCACGCAGCGCTGCAACCTCGACTGCACGCTGTGCTACCTGTCTGAGTTTTCCGAGTCCGTACCCGATCCCCCGATCGACGAACTCAAGCGCAAGCTCGACTACATCAAGGATCGCTTCGGCGTTCACACCAACGTCCAGATCACTGGCGGTGATCCGACGCTGCGCCCGCGAGCAGAGCTAGTCGAAATCGTCCGCTACGCGGCTCGCATCGGCCTGTACCCCGCTCTGTTTACCAACGGCATTCGGGCATCGCGCGACATGCTGCGCGAGCTAGCCGATGTCGGTCTAGTCGACGTCGCCTTCCACGTCGATTTGACGCAAGAACGCAAAGGCTACGCGACGGAAGCCAGCCTAAACGAAGTGCGCGAAAAGTACCTTGAACGAGCGCACGGGCTGGGCCTGGCCCTGATCTTCAACACGACCGTGTTTCAAGGAAACATCGCCGAGATTCCCGAGCTTGTGCGCTTCTTCGTGCGCCACGCCGGCGAGCTTGGCATGGCCAGCTTTCAGATGCAGGCCGACACCGGACGCGGCTATCTGCGCAAGCGCGAAGACCTGATCACCAAGCAGCGCATCTGTCGCCTGATCGAAGAAGGCTGCAACGGCACCCACCTGTCTTGGGAGTCCGTCCTTTTTGGTCACCCCGACTGTCACAACATCGCCTATTGCGTGGTGGCGGGCGGCCAAGTCATTGACCTGTTCGACGACGTCTCTGTGCTTAGCCGCTGGCTTGACGACTTCGGCACCGTCGCACTCGATCGCACGCAAGCGGTGCAGTCGGCTGCACGCGTCCTGCGCCACATGCTTCTGAACCGTCCCGACTGGCTGGCCTACGGGGGTGCGTGGGCGGGGCGCAAGCTTCTGCAAGCCCTACCTCCGCTGCTTCGCCAGGCCATCGAAGACAAACGCCGACCACAGCTAGGCAAGCTGAGCTTCTTCATCCAGAACTTCATGGATGCCGACAGCCTAAAGGGCGATGCCGAACGAGATCGGCTGCAGCACTGCTCGTTTCACGTCGCCACCCGCGACGGCAGCCTGTCGATGTGCGAACACAACTCGCGCCGCGACGACTACATCATCCCGGCCAGCCTGATCCGCGGTCGCGACATCCTGCCCAAGCGCCCGCCCATCGCAAATGTTCTGCGCCCGCCAGGCAGTGCCTCTGCCCCCAGCGACGGGTAAGGCCAGGTCTGCGCTGTCTGCGAAGTCTGCGCCGTGCTGAGCGCATGGACGGAAGACGGGGCGAACGGGCGAACGATTCGCTCTACTTGCCCTCGGGACGACCGCCACCGCGACCGCTGGGACCCCGGCGATCGTCGCGTCCGTCGCCTGCGTGGTACGGTCGTCGACCGCGGTCTCCGCCTCCGGGCCCATGGCCTGGGCGTGCGACGCTCATGCGGCCCTCGGCTTCGACGCCGCGCACGAACTCCATAAACGCCGCTCGATCTTCTAACAAGCCGTGGATGCGGGCAGCATTGTTGCGCTCGCTCCGCCTAACTCCGTCGTCGTACGGGCGACTTTGATAGCGTCCCGATTCGTGGCTGGGGG
The DNA here is from genome assembly GCA_041908565.1 of Polyangia bacterium. GTDB lineage: Bacteria > Myxococcota_A > Polyangia > Palsa-1104 > JAEUJZ01 > JAEUJZ01. Next base: position 3,845 of record JAYRFD010001074.1, read on the forward strand.
ACCGATCGCCTTCGCGATCCCGAAAGCGCGGGCCGCCTTCGGCACCCGCATCCGATCCAGATGGGCGACGAATCGCCCGTCGCTGAAGGTGTTCCAATCCGGAAGCCACAAGCTCTGCGACCAGCTGGCTTGGGTCCACTCCTTCCGCCTTGGCAGCGAACAGGACTTCGCGATGAAGCGACTTCGAAAGAGTGACCGCTAGCTGGCCACTGACCTCCTCATCATCGACGGCCACGGGCAGGCGGCTCGAGCGATCTCCCAACGTCGCCAATAGCGCATCAAGCTCTCGTTCCATGTTCACCAGTGCTTCGGAACGACTGGCACCTTCGCCGATGCACGCCGGAAGTTCCGGAACACGGGCCACAAACACTTTGCGCTCGCCATCGAACGAGAGCAGGACTCGGTAGTTCGGTCTGGACATCGGCAATTTCCTAGCGGTTGGCTGCGGTTCTCAGAGGGAAAATGAACCGCCGGAGTGTCGGAGCCGGCGCATGGGAATGTCAAGGCCTTCCGCTTTCCCACTCTGCGGACCGAAGACCAATAGACAGACAGACAGATCGAATCGCAAGATCGACAGCCCGACGGCGTGCCTGCCTTGCCCCGGTTCACCAGCAGGACCATGGGAATGACCCGTCATCCGGCCCAATCACAACCGCGTGTCCGCTGCGCGCAGCGTCTGCTGTCTGGTCAGCTGCGAAAGGTTTTCGCGATTGTGTGGAGCCAGACAAAGAAAAAAGGAATCTCCCAACTGTCGGCGAAAACGGAATGTCTGGACCTGTCTTCGCACCTGCTGCGCGGTGGCTTACACGACGGTGTGTGCAGCGTGTGCGAATCTCTCAAACAGCTGCAAGACAAGCCGACCAGGCGACGAGTCCGGTACTAAAATGCGGGCAACGGCCTTGTTCCTATTTTCCAGAGCGTGAATCCATACAGCCCTGGTACATAGGGCAGATGGCGATACATCGGGGGTCCGGAACTAGGCCGAAAGCAAGGGAGCTGCAGAGTCGTTGTGCAGGACTCTGCGGTTTCCCTTTCCCGTCGAGAATGCTTGTTTGACTACTGTGGAGGTCTTCTATGTGGAGCTATCGCTTGGGTGTCCTTCTGCGGACGCCGGTCTTGGCTGGACTTGTTACATCGATGCTGGGTTGCCCTCCGGGAGAGACGGAGGCGCCGCCCACCGATCCAGTCCCGGACATGTCCATGCCGAGCGAAGACATGGCGACTGTGGATATGGCACCGAGGGTCCGCATCATGCCGATCGATCCAACCAGCGACTACGCCGCACTGACCAACGGCGTTTCGATGGTCGATGCCGGGGCGGGGGCGGTGTCACCGCTTGTGCTGTCGAGTCCCAAGTCATTCCCAGTCCTACTTGACGAAAGCAAGCGAGTCTTTGGTGCAGCCGCGCTGGTCGGGCAGGGCAAGGTCTTCGCCGTGGGCCACGAGAACTACATCGCGGCTACGGTCGCAACGGGCGACAACAACAAGCTGGTGACCAATGCCATCCGCTGGATGGCCAAAAGCGCCAATCCCGTGATCGGCGTCGAATCGTCGTTATCGACACTGAAAACGACGCTGATGGCAGCGGGCTTCCAGGTGATGACGATCACGCCGGCTCAGCTTGGCTCGGTCGAGGTGTACATCAGCACCGGATACACAAGCTACAGCGACCCCGAGATCGCCAGCATCCAGCAGTTCGTCCGCAGCGGCGGCGGCCTGATCGTTGGTGGACAGGCCTGGTCCTTTGCCGGCGACATGTTGAGCTATCCCGGAAATCGGATGTTGGCCGAAGCCGGAATCACCATCACCAAGCAGTTCGACATCAGCGCGGCGACCGACGTGGTTTC